>JAGDBT010000132.1 GCA_017958895.1 Alphaproteobacteria bacterium
AAAAAGCACCTTGAAAGGTGCTTTTATCAAATGGTGCCGCTTAGGAGATTCGAACGCCCGACCCACGCATTACGAATGCGTTGCTCTACCAACTGAGCTAAAGCGGCGCGACAAAGGTATAGATAAACCACTTTAGCCGATTTTGCAAGCACTAATTTTCATCGTTGTTATTTTTTTGCACTTCTTTAAGAGTGCTTGGTTTGTTAACAACTATTTGCGGGAACGGAATTTCTATACCTTCTTCTTTGAAGCGATTGAATATTTCATAACGCAAATCGCTCGGAGAAGTCCAGCCTTTCCAAATATCATTGATATAAAAGCGCAATTCAAAATCCAAACTGCTGGTGCCGAAATCTTTGAAAAGCACATAAGGAGCCGGATTTTTCAAGACACGGCGATTTTTGGAGGCAACATCAAGCAAAATATCGCGAACTTTTTCCGGATCGCTGCCATAGGCCACACCGACGCTTATGGACTGGCGCGACATGGCATCACCGTGCGTTAAGTTGACAACCGAGGAAGAAATCAAAACAGCATTCGGGATAATAACACTGGTCTTGTTAAAACTCAGCATTTCGGTTGAGCGAATATTGATTTGTTTAATCATTCCCTCCGTGCCGTTCAAAATCACCCAATCACCGACTTTGAAAGGACGTTCCATTAAAATAATAATGCCGGCGACTAAGTTTTTAATCACATCCTGCAAACCGAAACCGATACCAACCGATAAAGCACCGGCAATGAAAGCAAGACTTGTTAAATCTATACCGATGGCAACAATAGCCAAAAGGGCGGCAATAATAAAGCCGATAAAGCCGATACCCGAAATCAGCGAATGTTTCAAGCCGTCATCCATATCAACCTTGTCTAAAATATTGTGAGCAAGCCGGTTTTTAACCAGTTTAACCACCGCCAGAGAACCGAAGAAAATAAGAATTCCCAAACCGACGGCAATTAAAGAAATTTCAAAGCCGCCGACTCTGAAACCGAACAAAAGTTTCTTGAGAAATTGCAAGATAAAGTCACCCGGTAATCCCCAAACATTTAATAAAATGAAAATCAGAATAAGTATCAGAATCGGATTTATGAAAGTCTTCAACCAAAATTCCATTTTAGATATAATGCGGCGACGATTTTTGAAACCTTTCATCCACGGACCGACAAAAATCAAACGTTTAACGATATCTATTACGGAACGGCGCAAAACTTCAAAAACTCCGCAGAGAATCAGCGAAAAGATAAGACGATTGAGTATGAACAGCGAAAGTTCCGGATAACCGAACAAAGAAACCGCAAAAACGCCCACACAGAAAATATAACTCACGAGAATAATTCTGAAGCCGCGATCTATGGAGTTTTCATCTTCTTCGGTGCTGGCTTCGGTGCTGTCCAAACGAATTTCATCCTTATAAGTATCAAAAGAAATTTTGGTAAACCACATCAGGAAGAAGGCCTTTACCGCACAGTCAATAATCATAACAAAATGCAGAGTTTGTACCGGATAATGAGCTTGTTGAGCCAAAATTACCTGAGAAGCGGCAACGGTATTGATGATAATGAAAAGGAAAATCATTCTGGTAAAGCGTGAGGCCTTTGCCGTTGAAATATCAATTAAGCGCCAATTCGGATAATTAGGGGCAAAGGTAACGCGAGATATGGTTGCTTCAGCAATGGCGAGCAAAGCCATAAAGGATATGGTTTTAAGTATCAACTCCAAAAAGCTGTCGGCGAATAATTTAGTGCTTATTATCCATAACAAACAACCGCTGATCAGAAAAGCATAAATAACCCCTCGGGCAACCGCAACAGCCACGGCGGCCATCACTTTTTGATTGAAATGCGGGAATTTTATGTCATCTTTGTAACCCCAGTTTACTAAAATCAAACGTCTTAAAATCAAAGCTAAGCCGAAAGCAACCAATAAAATGAAAAACATGGTGACAATGCTGACAATGGCAAAAGAACGTTGTTCCTGAGGCAAATCCTGAAACCATTCGAGAGGGGATTTAACAATATCCCAGAAGAAAACAACATAGCCTTTTATGCCGCCGAAAAACACCAACGGGTTTATAAAGGCCGATTGTTTGGTAATTAAATCTCCGTAGATTTTTTTGTTGCGGGCGTTTAATACCTGAACGGTCAAATCTTCTATTTGAATAAGCAATAATTCGGATTCTTTTAATATTTTATCCAAAGACATCATTTCCTGTGAAAGAGAATCTCGCTGTTCGGTAATGAGCGGATCTTCGCTTTCCAAAGGAATATGACCTAAAGCATCTAATTGTTTTTTGATAAATTTGATTTGCCTGTCCAAGGCTTTTTTGTTATCGGATATCTCGCCCTCTTTATCGGTAAGGAAAGAAACATATTCATCAATGATTTTCGGAGAAGCGTTCTTTTGGTTGATATCGCTTTTTATTTTTTTGAGTTTTTCATTGGTAACGGAAAATTCTTTATCTTCCGGTTGAATGACTTCTTTTTGAACGGTTGCCTGGTTCTTAGAGAGCTTTTTTTGTGCAATATTGGCGGCGGTGGCCGGTGAAAAAATCACCCAAGAAAGCAAAAAAGCGGAAAATAAAGTAATAATCTGTTTTTTCATGTTTTTTTATCCTTGTTTTTGCAAAAGAAGCGTTAAAACATTATAAGCATTTTGAGCGGTTCCGGCGCGCAAATCATCGGCAACACACCAAAAACTGAAGCCGTTTTCAACGGAAATATCTTGTCTTAAACGGCTGACATAAACATCACTTTCGGACTGTACATCGTTTAATGAAACATAGCCGCAGTCAACATGTTTATCAAAAACCACAACTCCTTTGGTGTCGCGCATAAGATTGCGAATTTTATCTACATCAACATCATTTTTGCATTCGACATTCACAAATTCACCGATACCGATAAAGGCCGGAACAACGGCACAATTGGCATGTATTTTTATATCCGGTCCCAAAACTTTTTTAATTTCAACATTCATATTCCACTCACAAGAAGTTTCATCTCCGATAAAATCTCCGACTTGCGGCAAAACATTAAAAGCTATTTGTTTGTGAAAAATCTTTTCATCATCTACCAAAGGTTCATTCATAAAAATTTTTCGGGTTTGATTGAACAGTTCGTCCATCGCCTCTTTGCCGTAAACCGAGGCAGACATAAAGGCATTTATGACCATACGTTTAATTTTATAGGAGGAAGAAACTTTTTTAAGGGCTGTCAACAGCTGAGTTATTTGGGCAGAAGGCAAAGAAACAAGGCCTTTTTTGGCTTCTGCAATTTTGTCTTCGTTTATGCCGGCAACAATAAGCGGAACATCCGGATCTTCAGCATAGGCTGACGAACAATCAATAACAAACGCACCTTTTGCCAAGGCTCGCGGAATGTAGTGTTTGGATATTTCCTGCGAAGTGCAAAATACGGCGATTTTTACGGCCCCGAAATCAAAGTCACGTAAATTGAAAACATCTATATCAATATCTTCACCGTAAGATACTTGTGTTCCCAAAGGCGAATCCGTATCAACGGCAAAAAAATCGTCGGCGGAAGTGCCGTTTTCTTCCAGCATATTCAGCAATTCACGACCATGACTGTTGGTAACTCCGATAATGGCTGTTTTTTTCATTTTTAACCCTTCAAAAAAATCTGAACTGGCTTGATTTTATGCCTAAAATGTTAAAATGAGATAAATTTTCAAGATAAAAAAACAAAAAAGCACTCTTTTCGGAGTGCTTTTTTAAAAAAGGTAACTAACTGCCGGCTATAACCTTTCGGCCGAGAAGATTGTTTCAGAAGGTTGTTCTGTGCAGGCGACGAGATTTTCGGTTGGGCCTGTAATTTTTTTGGTTATTTTCTTCTTTCGGCAAAATGGCTTCTATCGGCGGACGGAACTCTTTTTTGGGAGGTGGCGACGGTCGATAGGGCGCGGTGTTTAAGAATGCGCAAATTAAAATAACTAAAGCTCTCATAACAAATCAATCTAAGTCATCAAACGGAAGTGAGTTGTGTTTGTCTCGTCTGTCTTGGGCGCGGCGAACAACACGATAAGAGGGGAAAAGACTGTTGGTTTCTTTTTGAGCGTAAATAACGCCGTTGAGCGTAAATTTACCTTTTACTCGGGAAACGGAACTCAATGAGGCACCGGTGAACATTTCTGTTTTGCCGCTTCTGATGTCGTTGAGAACGGAATATTCTCCGACTTTTTTCTCAAAAGCAAAGAAAGGTGTGCCTGAAGGGCGACCGAAGACAGCTTCATTGGGCAAAACTTTTACCAAATGCAGGCCGTTCTGAACGGTGGCACCGGGGAACTTTTCCTGGTTATCTTTAATAAAACTGTTGATTTTCTGGTTTGCCTGATAAGAATCGAGCTTGTTTGCGCAAAGGGTGTTAGTTTTTTTACTCATATAACTTGTATTTAAAAAATTAGTAAATGTTCTTTCTATATAACATTTTTATTTGACAAAATCAAGTAAAAAATGACGAAAATTTGGAGTTTTTAATTTTTTATTTAAAAAAACAAACGATTGGCAACCATAAAAAGTTTACCAACCGTTTGATAAAGAAGCTTTTTTAGGCAATCATCTGTTTTATTTTTGCCAGAGCCTCGGTTATTTTGTTTGTATCGGTGCCGCCGGCTTGAGCCATATCCGGTCTGCCGCCACCGCCTTTGCCGCCTAAAACTTCGGCAGCGGTGCGCACCAAATCAACAGCATTGTATTTGGCGGTTAAATCATTGCTTACGCCGACCACAATTGAGGCTTTATTATCTTTATCGGAGCACAAGGCTATAATACCCGAACCGATATTTTGCATCATATCATCAACAAAAGCTTTCAATTCTTTCGGATGCGTATCGGCAACCAATTTGCCTATAAACTTAACTCCGTTGACCGTCTCAATATCATTGTTTGCCGCAGATTTGCCGCCGGCCAGACTCTTTTTAAGATTAAAGATTTCCGCCTCCATTTTTTTGCGTTCTTCCAACAGTCCGGAAATACGATTATCCAAATCATTAAGGTTGGTTTTTAAGCTTTCCGCCACATGATGCAGCTTATCTTCAACCGCCCGAACATATTGGTCGGCACTTAAACCCGTTAAACATTCCAAACGTCTGACACCTGCCGCCACCGCAGATTCGGAAAGAATATGGAAATAACCGATATTGCCGGTAGAAGAAACATGTGTACCGCCGCACAATTCTCTGGAGAACGGTGCATGTTCGTCACCCATGGTAACCATACGAACATCTTCGCCGTATTTTTCATCAAACAAGGCCATAGCGCCGAGTTTTACGGCTTCGTCTTTGTTCATAATTATGGTATTAACCTTTAAGTCATTACGAATTTGTTCGTTAACGATATCTTCAACCTTTCGGAGTTGTTCCAAAGTAATCTGCTTAGGGTGCGAAACATCAAAACGCATACGATTTGCTTCAACGGCCGAACCTTTTTGCGCAATATGGTCACCCAGAACAATTTTGAGGGCTTTGTGAGCTAAGTGAGTTACCGAGTGGTTGGCGCAAATGCAAGCACGATTTTGTTTATCTACTTCAAAAGAGGCAAAATCGCCGACTTTTACCGTTCCCTCAAGCAATTCGCAAACATGAACATAAATATTGTCCAGTTTGCGCTTGCAATCAACAACTTTAGCTTTGAAGTTTTTAGAAGTTATCATGCCGATATCGCCGACTTGTCCGCCGCATTCTCCGTAAAAAGGAGTTTGATTGGCCACCAATTCAAAATTTCCGGCGGTAACTTCGTTTACCGAGGTATTGTTTTGAACAAGGGCTTTGATTTCGGCATCGGTTTTAAGAGTATTATAACCTAAAAATTCCGTCGCTCCGACTTTATCTTGAATGTCATACCAAATTTTCTCCACACCCTGATCACCGGAACCGGCCCAGTTTTTGCGCGCTTCGGCTTTTTGTTTTTCCATGCAGGCGTTAAAGCCGTCAACATCAACTTCCATATTTTTAGCTTTTAAGGCATCTTGGGTTAAATCAAGCGGAAAACCGTATGTATCATAAAGTTTGAAAGCCGTTTCACCGCTGAGTTTAGAACCGGAAGACAGTTTTGCAACTTCATCATCAAGAAGCTTTAAGCCCTTATCAAGAGTGCGTCCGAAACGTTCTTCTTCAATAGCAATGGTTTCTCTGATTAAATTTTCACGTTCATAAAGTTCCGGATAGGTTTCACCCATTTCTTTTTGCAAAACCGGCAACAATTTATAAATCATCGGTTCTTTTACGCCGAGCAAATAAGCATGACGCATGGCACGACGCATAATGCGGCGCAAAACATAACCGCGTCCTTCATTAGACGGCAACACACCGTCGGCAATTAAAAAGCT
>JAGDBT010000133.1 GCA_017958895.1 Alphaproteobacteria bacterium
ACGAAAATGATGTCCGCGTTCACCCTCAAAATATAAAACCGTATCAACCATATGCTCTAAAACGCGCGGACCGGCTATTTCTCCCTGTTTGGTAACATGGCCGACCAAAAACAAAACAAACCCTTTACGCTTGGCCAATTTAATCAGTTCATAAGCGCAAGCCCTGACTTGAGCCACACTTCCCGGTGTAGATTCCACTTCATCCAAATACATGGTTTGTATTGAATCTATAATTACTACCTTAGCCTCGGTCTTTTCCAGAGTGGTAATAATGTTGCGCACATCGGTTGCACTTGCCAGATTTACCGGCGTATCAGCCAAGCCCAATCTTGATGCTCTTAACCGCACCTGATCTATGGCCTCTTCTCCCGATATATAATAACAGGAATATTTTTCCTCGGACGAAGCCAAACCGGCACATACCTGCAACAATAATGTTGACTTGCCGATACCGGGATCACCGCCGACCAAAAGCACCGAACCCGGCACCAAACCACCGCCGGTTACCCGATCGATTTCGCCTAAGCCCGTGCGCAAACGGCTATAAGTTTGCGTTGAACCTTTCAAAGGTACAAAATCTATAATCTGACCTTCTTTTTTGGAATTCAGTTTAGAAAAGCCGTCCGACTTTATCGTTTCTTCAACAACACTGTTCCATTCGCCGCAAGTATCGCACTTTCCTTGCCATTTAGGATAAGAGGCACCGCAGTTCTGACATACATATATTGTTGATTTTTTAGCCATTTTCTATACCTCAATTTGTATCGGACCGTGCGAACTTCCGGAAATAAACTGTTGCAAATACGGATTATCGCATTTATCCAAATCTTTTACCGAGCCTTCCCAAATAATTTTCCCCTGATACAACATTGCCACCCGGTCGGCAATTTTACGGGCCGAAGCCATATCATGAGTAATTGTCAGAGTTGAAGCACCCAAACCTTTGGCCGATTCAATAATCAAATCATTAATAACATCGGCCATAATCGGGTCTAATCCGGTGGTCGGTTCATCAAAAAAGATTATTTCCGGTTTGTTGATAATGGCTCTGGCCAAACCCACACGTTTTTGCATACCGCCGGACAATTCGGATGGCGACAAATCGGCAACATCGGGCGCAAGTCCCACCTGACGAAGCACTCTTATAGCTTCCAGACGTGCATCTTGTCGTGGCATTTTTTCATTTTGCAACAAAACAAAAGCCACATTTTCCCAAACGGTTAAGCTGTCAAATAAAGCACCGCCTTGAAACAACATTCCGATTTTTTGGTGAATATCTTTTTTGGTACCGATAACCTCTTCATCATCAATTTTTATTGAACCGCTGTCAGGTGTCAACAAGCCCTGAATACATTTTATCAGAACTGATTTTCCGGTTCCCGAACCGCCGATAACCACTAAAGACTCACCTTTCTTCACATCAAGGTTTACTCCGTCCAAAACCTTCTTTGTGCCGAATGATTTACATAAATTTCTGATTTCTATCTTGTTTTCCGACATTCCGTACGCCTATCTTGCAAAGAAAAATTCTGTAATTAAATAGTTGAAAATCAATATTAAAATTGAAGATGTTACAACAGCATTGGTAGTTGCTTCGCCAACTCCCTGCGCTCCGCCTTTAGAACGATAACCGTGATAACAACCCATTATTGCCACAATAAATCCGAAGACTGCCGCCTTTACCACACCCATGATAATGCCGATTGCTTCCAAATCATTTACCGTATTGTTTACATAGTTGGCCGGGTTAAAATCCAATTTATACACTGCCACTAAATAGCCGCCGAATATACCTATGACATCACCGAGCAAAACCAACAAAGGCATTACCAGAATTGCCGCCCAAACACGCGGCGCTATCAGATAACGAAACGGATTTGCCGACAAAGTTACCAAAGCATCGATTTGTTCCGTAACTCTCATAGTTCCGATTTCCGCTGCCATTGCCGCACCAATACGGCCGGCCACCATTAGGGCCGATAACACCGGAGCAAGTTCTCTGGTTACCGAAATAAGCACCACACTGGCAACCACACTCTCCGCACCATATTCCGAAATACCCGAATAGGTTTGAATGGCAATTACCATTCCGGCAAACAAAGTAGTCAATCCTACCACCGGCAGAGAATAAAAACCGATATCCAAAAACTGTTTACCGAACAATTTAAGATAAAAAGGAGGTATAAAGCAATTATAGATGGTTTTGACAACAAATTGCGTAAAATAACCGACGCTCATAATAAAATTGACCAACGGACGCCCTAAAGCCGGCAAAAATGAGGTCAATGCGTTTTTAAACATTTTCGTCTTTTTCTCCTTTATATTCACAGAACAACCGCAAAGCAGCCAAAATTTTTTGCGGAGCCGAACTTTCCTTAGCATACAAATCTATTTGCGGAATTTCAAGTCCTAAAATTTTTTCCTGTTGCTTCTCCGGCATTCTTTCCGTTTCAATTATATTATCAACTAAATTAACCGCTATATTTATCTTTTGTCGCTCTCTATAAGGATATTTAACTATTCCCACACCGCGCACTTCCAACAAACCGCGCAAATTATCAGGTGCTCTGCCGTAAATATTGTCTTTTTCTTTTGATATTTCAACAATATCATCAGCCACCAAACAAGCGTTATTCCCCTCAATCAACCGCAGAGCCAAATCCGATTTTCCCAAACCGCTTTTACCTTTAAGCAAAACTCCGTAATTTCCCAAAGAAATCAATGTAGCATGCAAAAAGTCATTATTTGACATTTTCCAGCCTCCGAGTCTTTTCTTCATCAGCCGTATAAATCTTTATTTCGCGAGTTTCTCCGGCAACGGAAATTTCCACATTCCACGCATTTTTAGGTATGAAAGCTCCCATTTTCTCAGGCCATTCAATCAGACAAACTCCGTCATAAAAAGCATCTTCAATACCCAATTCAAAAATTTCCTCAGGTTTTTTTAACCTGTATAAATCGTAATGGTAAATATCAAAATCTTTTGCTTGATACATTTGCACCAAAGTAAAAGTAGGACTCGGCACTTCTCCGGCATCCGTAAGTTTTTTGATAAAAGCACGGGCGAAAACGCTTTTGCCGGCTCCCAAAGTACCGCTTAACAACCAAACATCTCCAACCTTGGTAATTAAGGTCAATTTTTTAGCCAAGGCCTCTGTTTCTCTTTCCGCAAATATCTTAAACGACTTTTCCATCAGAACAACCCCCAAAAATCAAATCCGCCTTTCTTTCCGCCACCGGATTTTTTCGACCCGCTATCCTTAATTTTCACTTCTATCCGGCGATTTTGAATTTTACGCCAATCCCACGGCTTATAAAAAGTTCCCTGCCATAAACCACGGCTGTTTTCTCTGGCCTGTTTTTCATACGGAACATAAACCTTGGTGTTTTGTGTATAGGCAACTGCCCAACCGGCATTAACCACCACGGCAGCAACATCATATTTGTTATCTTCAACAAAGCAACTGCCGGTTGCCCATGAATTTTCTATATCTCCCAATATATGACAAGTTACTTCACGATTATTCAACCAATTTTGCAACCAAATTACGGCTTCCGCACCGCAAGAATAGCTGTTTCCGAAATGGTCAGCGCAGGTTTGTTTGCGATCCGGAGCATCAATTCCGAATAATTTGATATTCAAACTTCTTATTCGCAATAAACTTCCGGTAATCACCCGAGGATAACCTTTTATTGCCGGATAATCAAACGGATTTATGGAATCAGCGGTAAACGACGACTGTCTTTGCTGATTATCGGAAGAAAACATACCTTTGAGCTTTTGCAAAATCCCTTGTTTTTGCACAT
>JAGDBT010000134.1 GCA_017958895.1 Alphaproteobacteria bacterium
AAATCCTCGTCCGGTTAAAGACCCTTGGTACACCGGCAATTTTGATGAGGCCTATTGGGATATCTATGAGGGCTGTCAGGCGTTTTTAGAGCATTTGGAAAAGCATAATTTATAGGAGACGAGAAATGCAAAAAAAGATATTAAGCGTACCGCAAATCAGAGCCTTGATGAAAAAAGGAACCCCGATGATATTCGGGACAGATTTGTTGCAATCCTTTTATGAATACGGGCAAGAAGCGATGAAAATCACGATGGAATTGAACAACAAATATCACACGCCCGAAAAAGTACGGGAACTGTTTTCCAAGTTAATCGCGCGCAAGGTGGATAAAGATTGCTTGATATTGCCGCCTTTTTATACCGAGTTTGGCAAAAACATTAAACTGGGGAAATGTGTTTTTATCAACACCTGCTGTCATTTTCAAGATAACGGCGGGATAGAAATCGGCGACCATTCAATGCTGGGCAGTAATGTCACAATCGCCACATTGAATCACGAATTTGCGCCAGAAAAAAGGGGTAATGCTAACCCAAAACCGGTAAAAATCGGCAAGAATGTATGGATTGGTGCGAATGTGACCATTTTGCCGGGGTGAGTATCGGGGATAATTCAATTATCGGGGCCGCTAGTGTCGTCACAAAAGATATTCCAGCCAACACTTTGGCCTATGGTTCTCCCTGTAAAGCTATTCGGAAAATTAAGTAGTTTTTTTGAGTTCGTTTATCAAATCTTCGGCGAAGCGCGGGAAAGTTTGTGAGGCTTTATTGTCTTTTTAGAGTTTGTCAATTCTAATATTACTAATTTAAAATTACAAAACAGAAGACAGTTATTCTGTATTTTGCGTAATAAATTGCAATCAAGCGTTTCTTTTTTACAGATATCGCTGTTTTTCGGTTTTAACATCGGTCGGTTCGGAATGTCCGCTGTAAAGAATCGTATTTTCCGGCATAGTAAAGATTTTTTCTTTTATACTATTTTGCAATAAGGCATAATCTCCACCCGGAAAATGCGTTGCCCCGATACTGTTTTTGAATATGGTATCGCCCACAAAAGCCAGGTGATTGCTTTTATCATAAAAAATCACGGAATCTTCGGTATGTCCGGGAGTAAAAACGGTTTCCATCTCAAAATCAGGAACTTTATCGAGTGTTATTTTTTCATTATCCTTCAATGGAATGGCTTCGTTTAAGATAATCGGTCGAGCCAAAAAACTTGAAAGATTTAAGGCCGGATTTTTCAAATATTTTAAGCCGATATGATGAATGTAGTAGGGAATTTTCAACTCTTTATGCAATTTTTCAACTGCCCCGATATGATCAAAATGCCCGTGGGTGAGCAGAATCTTTTCAATTTTCCAATTATTGTCATGAATGATTCGCAGCAATTTATCCGGTTCTGCGCCCGGATCAATTAACAAACCGGTGCGAGTGTTTTCATCAATATAAAAATAACACATGGTGCTGAAATCAAAATCATTTTCTAATTCAACAGCTTTTACAAACATTTTTATCCCCCGCTTGCTGATATTTAACACATAAAATTCTTGAAATCAAGAGCGGTAAGATAATATAATGAGTGATGAAATATTTTAAGAGGTTGCTATAATAAGATGATTATGTGGATGATGATTATGTACACAACTTTGGCAACGGCGGCAGTATCTTTGCTGTATGTCAGTGCCGGAGTTTGCCGGTTTGGTTTTATACGTAAACTGTTTACAAATGCCAAATATCAAAAAGCCGCCGGTGTTATTCTGGTATTCGGGGCATTCGCCCTTTGCGGTTGGTTTTTGAATTATATAAACGCCATCGTTTGCATAATTTATTTTGCCTTGAGCTGGTTGATTTGTGATTTGCTCTTTTGGATAGCGGAAAAAATTCGCAAACGGCTGTTTGAGAGATATTATTCCGGAATAACGGCAATTATTTTGAGTATAGCTGCCTTGGGTGCAGGGTGGTATCTTGATCATCAGGTTTGGCAAACCGATTATAATTTAAGTACTTCAAAAAAAGTAGGTGATTTTAAGATTGTTATGTTTGCAGATTCGCATATAGGAACAACTTTTAATGCCGAAGGTTTTGAAAAGCATGTCAGAAAAATGCAATTACAAAATCCGGATATTGCGGTAATAGTAGGGGATTTTGTTGATGATGATACAACCAAACAGGAAATGCTCTCGGCTTGCCGTATTTTAGGAAACTTGCATACAAAACATGGAATATACTTTGTTTTTGGAAATCATGATAAAGGGTATTACGGAGCGGCTCGTCGCGGTTTTTCAGCTTTTGAATTGGTAAAAGAGTTGCAAAAAAACGGCATAACCGTTTTACGTGATGAAAATGTTTTGATTGATGATAAAATATATATAATCGGTCGTCGTGATTATTCGGAAATCAGAGAGCAGAGCGGACATCGCAAGAGTATGAACGAACTGACCGAGAATTTGGATAAGACTAAATATATGTTGGTCTTAGATCATCAACCGGCCGATTTTGCCAATCAACAGACTTCCGAGGTAGATTTGGTACTTTCCGGTCACACACACGGCGGGCAACTTTTTCCTTTTAATCAAGTGGGAAAATGGATAGGCGCCAATGATATGATTTACGGACATAAAAAATCCGGAAAAACCGATTTTATAGTAACTTCCGGCATTTCTGACTGGGCAATAAAATTCAAAACCGGAACCAAATCGGAATACGTGGTTATCAATATAAAAGAAAGCAAGTAAGGTTTTTAAAACAGCAAAAGCCGTTCTCTTAAAAAAGAGAAACGGCCCCTGTGATGTTCATCATTTAGTCCGAACATATACCGCACTGCGACAGTGATAAATTTTGCATTTATCTTCTGCCGTCTGTATGGCTTTTTCCAAGAAGCTTTCCGGCGGTGTATCCCATTCTCCCTTGTC
>JAGDBT010000135.1 GCA_017958895.1 Alphaproteobacteria bacterium
CCATAATTTCACCTTTATAGATCCATACCTTTACGCCGCAAGCACCATAAGTCGTATGAGCCGTTGAGGTTGCATAATCAATGTACGCACGCAACGTGTGCAAAGGTACACGACCTTCACGATAATATTCCGTTCTGGCGATTTCAGCACCGCCCAAACGACCGCTGCAGCTAACCTTAATACCTTCAGCACCCAAACGCAAAGCCGATTGCATAACTCTCTTCATTGCTCTGCGGAAAGCAATACGTCTTTCCAACTGTTGAGCAACCGAGTCGGCAACCAATTTTGCATCAAGCTCAGGTTTTCTTACTTCTACGATGTTTAATTGCACTTCCGAATCAGTCAATTTTTGAATTTCTTTTCTTAAATTCTCAATATCCTGACCCTTTTTGCCGATTACAACACCAGGTCTTGCCGAATGAATGGTAACTCTTGCCTTTTTGGCCGGACGTTCGATAACGATGTGGCTGATACCGGCTTGAGCCAATTTTTCATTCAAAAACTTTCTGATTTTCAGATCTTCGTGGAGATAGTCGGTAAACTTATCATCAGCATACCAACGAGAGTCCCAAGTGCGATTCACACCTAAACGAAGACTGGTAGGATTAACTTTCTGTCCCATTTATTTACTCCCCACGCTCCGAAACAACAATGGTCATGCTGGAGAACGGCTTTAAGATGCGAGCACTCCGACCGCGACCACGTGAATTCATACGTTTCATTACAATACCTTTACCGACATAAGCTTCGCTTACCACGAGCTTGTCAATATTCAAATTATGATTATTTTCAGCATTGGAAATGGCTGATTGCAACAAATCCAACGCAACTTTTGCGATTCTCTTCTTAGAAAAGCTTAATTCAGCTACCGCTTTTTCAACACTTAATCCGCGAATGGTTTGAGCAACCAAATTTAATTTGCGCGAACTGGTACGAATTGAGCGGCAAACAGCTTTTGCTTGTTTTGCATTCTCTTTAGTAGCCATAATTAACCTCTCTTCGCTGTGTCTTTAGTGTGACCGTAAAACGTGCGGGTCGGTGCAAATTCACCGAACTTATGGCCAACCATATCCTCGGTAACCAATACCGGAATAAATTTGTGGCCGTTGTGCACACCGAATGTTAAACCGACAAATTGCGGCAACATTGTCGAACGGCGAGACCAAATTTTAATCACTTCATTACGGCTAGAGTTTCTAGCAGCGTCAGCTTTCTTGAGAAGATAGCCATCAACAAAAGGTCCTTTCCATACAGAACGTGTCATTAGCATTTCTCCTTATTAATTCTTGTTATCATGACGAGATCTCATAATAAAGCGATCTGTCTTCTTGTTAGAACGAGTCTTGGCACCCTTGGTCGGCTTGCCCCACGGAGTAACCGGATGACGGCCACCCGAAGTTCTGCCTTCACCACCACCCAACGGGTGATCTACAGGGTTCATAGCTACACCGCGTGTAACCGGACGTTTACCCATCCAACGTTTGCGACCGGCTTTGCCGAGTGAAACGTTTTGGTTATCCGGATTAGATACGGCACCGACAGTTGCCAAACATTCTTCACGAACAATACGCAACTCGCCGGAATTCAGCTTTAATTGAACATAACCGGCATCTTTACCGACAACTTGAGCATAGCAACCGGCCGAACGAACCAACTGTCCGCCCTTTCCGGCACGCAATTCAACGTTGTGAACAATTGTTCCGACCGGCATATTCTTAAGCGGCATCGCATTACCCGGTTTAATATCAGCTCTTTGAGCAGAGATGATTTTATCACCGGATTTTAATCTTTGCGGAGCCAGAATATAAGCTTTTTCGCCATCGGCATAATTTACCAAAGCGATGAAAGCCGTACGATTCGGATCATATTCAATTCTCTCAACAATTGCTTCGCAATCAAATTTATTACGTTTAAAGTCAATCAGACGATAGCTGCGCTTATGACCGCCACCGATACGACGACTTGTTACGTGTCCAAAATTATCACGCCCACCGGTCTTATTGAGACCTTTCGTTAATTTCTTCTCAGGCTTGCCCTTGTATAACTCGCTTTTATCAACGAGAATAAGTTGGCGACGTCCTGCAGATGTGGGCTTATATGTATTCAAAGCCATGATTAAATTCCTGTCGTAACATCAATATTTTGACCATCGGCAAGGGTAATAATAGCCTTTTTCCAGTCGCTGCGTTTTCCTTCACGACCTCTAAAACTCTTAACCTTACCAAACTGTTTAATGGTATTTACCTTATTTACTTTTACGTTAAAGATAGCTTCAACAGCTGCTTTAACTTCATCTTTTGTCGCTGATAAAGGTACAATGAATACCACTTTTCCAGCTTCAGATGCAACCATAGATTTTTCGGTAATTACCGGACGAACCAATGTATCATACATTGCTGCAGTCACATTGTTTGATTTGCTCTTAGCCATTTAATCTCTCCTCTAAGCAACTTACTGCATCTTTTGTTAATACCAATTTGTCCTTCTTTAAGATGTCATATACATTGGCACCGATTGTCGGCAGAATATCAACTCCGGCGATATTACGGCTTGCCAAAGCAAAATTAACATCTACTTCCTTACCGTCAATAATTAAGCAGTTTGTCAACCCGCAAGCCGTTAATTTAGCTTGTAAATCCTTAGTTTTAGGAGCTGACAACTTTGCTTCATCAATAACGATAAGATTACCCTCTTTCGCTTTTGCGGAAAGAGCTGTTTTCAGACCGAGTTTTCTGAACTTTTTGGTCAGGTCAAAAGAATGATCTCTTACAACCGGACCAAATACCACTCCACCTTTTCTGAATTGAGCGCCCTTACGAGAACCTTGACGAGCACTTCCCGAACCCTTCTGTCTGAACGGTTTGGACGGTGTCAAAGCCACATCGGAACGACCTTTGGTGGCATGATTTCCGCTTTGCCATCTGGCCAACTGCCAGGTAACAACACGTTGTAAAACATCTGCACGAACTTCCAATCCGTAAATCGAATCGTTAAGTTCTATTGAGCCGACGTTTTTATTTTCTAAACTTAAGATGTCCTGTTTCATTTTTCTAATCCTTAATCATTATGCGTTTTCAACCGGAGCTTCGGTTGTTACAACAGGTTCATCAACTTTCTTCAATCCTGCAGGCATCGGCAAAGCAACCGTGGCCGGCTTCTTAACCGCATCGGTAATTCTTACCCATGTGTTTTCAGAGCCCGGAACGCCGCCTTTTACCATAATCAAGCCTCTTGAAGCATCAATCGCCACAACCTTTAAGTTTTGAACGGTAACGCGCTCAGAACCCATATGGCCGGCCATTTTCTTGCCCTTGAAAACTTTACCCGGATCTTGTCTTTGTCCTGTAGAACCATGAGAACGGTGAGATATTGACACACCGTGAGAGGCTTCCAAACCGGCGAAGTTATAACGCTTCATAACACCGGCAAAACCCTTACCGTTTGATGTTGCGCAAACGTCAACATATTGACCGGCAACAAAATGTTCCACAGATAACTCTGAACCGACAGAAAGCAAGCAATCTTCAGAAACTCTGAATTCGCCCAACTTTTTCTTCGGCTCAACCTTAGCCTTTGCAAAATATCCCTTTAACGGCTTGCTGACGTTCTTAGCCTTAATGGCTCCCGTACCCAATTGTACGGCATTGTATCCGTCTTTCTCGGCGGTCTTAACATTAACCACCTGCAAACCTTCAACACTCAGAACGGTTACCGGAACATGAGTTCCGTCTGCCTGAAAAATGCGGGACATTCCTAATTTTTTTGCGATTAGACCAGTACGCATTATTATTTTTCCTTTTCTTAATAGGTTGACAATCTTTTTAAGACGCCAACATTAAATTACAACTTTATTTCAACATTCACGCCGGCAGCCAAGTCTAATTTCATTAAGGCATCAACTGTCTGCGGTGTCGGATCAACAATATCCAGAAGTCTCTTATGAGTACGGATTTCAAACTGCTCACGAGATTTTTTATCTACGTGCGGAGAACGGTTTACCGTGAACTTCTCAATCTTGTTCGGAAGAGGAATCGGACCTCTCACCGTAGCGCCCGTTCTTTTGGCAGTATGCACAATCTCCGCGGTAGAGAGATCAAGCAGTCTGTGATCAAAAGCCTTCAGGCGAATTCTTATATTTTGTGTATCCATTTATACTTTTCCTATAACTAAACGGCAAAAAATTCCTTATGGAACCCCTGCCATCTAAAATTTGTTGAATCCGTGCAAACACTTTCGCAACAAAGGTTTGCGCTATATTTTATATTTGCTTCGCTGCGGGGTAAACCCCCTCAAAACAATTGTTGTAGCGCGCTTATAACACAATCAAAACTCAATTGCAAGCAAAAAAATACAAAAAAATAAAAAATTTTTATCGGAGTTTTTTGAGTCAAAACAAACCTTTATCCGCTCTTATTTTTTAAAAATTTTATATATCCCAAAAAGTTTGTTGTTAGTTAATTAATCTTTTTAATTGTTTTTTTCTTTTTATAAGTGTACATTTTACAAAAAACAAGTTAAAGGGTTTGTTGATGGTCGCTTTTATAAACAGAGTTATTTCGATTGACGGACGAAAAACGACAATGCGACTGACCGATTTGGAGTGGACTATTCTCGATAACATTTGTTATGCCGAAAAGATACGGCGCAAAAATCTTTTGGAATTAATTTCAGGTTCCAAAAGTGAAAATCTCGGCCTGACTTCCTCGGTCAGATTATTTTCTCTGCTTTATTTATATAAGCATTCGCCTCGCATCTCCGCTTCCGGAAGCGATTTACAAAACATTATCAAATTTTTGCGTTAAATTAAAGACGTTCATACTCAAAAAACACCGGGCGTCGCCCTTCGCGTATCGCTTTGCGCTGATATTTGGTTTCAAACCAGTCCGCCGGCGGTTTGCGCCAATCATCAAAGGTTTTTGCCGTCCACCTGAAATCTTTGTTATACCTCATTTGTTCCAAGGTCCAACGCTTATAAATCGGGTGATCGGTAGCTATCTGCAAGATGCCGTTTTTCTTCAAAAGGCGTGCCAATTCGGCCAAATTTTCCGGATTTACAAATCTTCTCTCCGCATGACGTGTCTTAGGCCACGGGTCCGGAAACAGCAAATAAATTTTATCAAAACAACCTGACGGCAAAGCCTTAAACAACAACCGGACATCATCATCAAAAATTCGCAGATTATCGACGCGAGTGTCCAAAATTTTTATTTCCGCCGACAAATCTTCTTCGTTGCCCTCTTTCAGCCCCGTAATTAAAGACAGCAGGTTAGCCACCCCGTTTTTATAAACCTCAACTCCGATATAGCCGTTTTGCGGAAACTTTTGCGACAAGGCCGCCAAGTGCTCACCGTCACCGAAACCGATTTCCAAACAGTACTTATCTTTTTTTCCGAAAATCTTTTCCGGATTTATTTCCTTATCCGCCGAAAGTCGAATTTCCGGCAAAAAATTATCCAGCAAAAAACTCTTGGCTTTGCGAATTGTCCGCCCTTTGCGACGTCCGAAAAATTTCGGCTGATCCTGCAAATTAAAATTCCTCGTTAATATCTTTATCTTTTTGAGCCATACCGGCTGTTGATTTTGATAAGGCCACCATTAAATTGAAAAGCTGTTTTGCGACCGCCCGATTTGGTATCTTATAATATGCACGCACCAACTCCAAAGTTTCTTCTTTTTTCATCGGGTCTTCATCAAAAGAATGCTCCGGCTCTTCCAAATAGCTGTCTTTTCCGAAATATGAACTCAACATCCGCGGACTTTTAAGCGCAACTTCGCTATCCATATCTTCAAAGAAAAAGCCCATAGGAACTTCCAAAACCCTGCTTATATCCCACAAACGACTTGCGCCTACGCGGTTCATTCCTTTTTCATATTTCTGCACTTGTTGAAAGGTAAGTCCCAACATTTCCGCCATTTGTTGTTGAGTAATATGCAAAATTGTACGACGTAATCTTATTCTTTTGCCGACATGAACATCGACCGGATTCGGCTCATTATCGTCAATTCTGCCCCTAACGGATTTATCGTTCTTCATTTTTCACCTCATAGTCCCATTTGCTTGTAATATAAGAGCAACCCTGCGGTTTGTCAAATCAAAAAGTCATTTAATTCCTGTAAGATACTTAAATGCAAACTAAAAAGTGTATTAAATTTTTTATTAAAAAAAAGGTTGCATTTTATATAATTTATGATATACATATATATAATACAATATATGTTTGGAGAAAACTATGCCTCTTAACTATCGAAAATACTTTTTCAAATGGTTATCTTTTATAACTTTAATTCTACTTTTGCACCGTATATCCCTTTTTACTACCGCGCGACATCCGGCACTGGAAAATAATTGTTTCGAATACAAAAATTATCTTTGACAAGCAAAATATTTGTATTTATATTAGCACTTACTTTCAGTTCCGTGGTGAAACGGTTATCACGTATCCTTGACATGGATGAGTCGGCAGTTCAACTCTGCCCGGGACTACCAATTCTCTCCAGTTCCGTGGTGAAACGGTTATCACATATCCTTCACATGGATGGGTCGGCAGTTCAACTCTGCCCGGGACTACCAAAAAACATTTCCTTTCAGTCTTAATTTTTAGCAGGCATTCCCTCGGAAGCCGCATGATTTAAACATTGATTTCATGCTCATTTCATGTTATCTTAGGTCAAAGAAAGCGAGAAAAATGAAAAACGAGCATTTGGAAAAACTAAAACAACATATAACTTCTCTGAAAAAAGATAATCCGACGTATTTAGAAACGGTTCGGAAATTATTGGCACATAAAAAAGTTACCTATGCTCTGGCGGCAACTCTTTTGACCGGAACAACCGGTCTTACCGTTAATGCGTTGACCGACCCTACTCATAATGTTCAAAATAAAGAAGATATTCTGAATAAAAAATATACCATTACCGACGAACAATCGTTTAAGGCACTTTATGAGGCAGCCTTACCATTGGCTCAACTTTCCATGTTGCCGACGGAAATTATGATTTTAAAGCCTTATGCCGATAAACAGGGGCGCGCTCCGAATACCGTCGGTGCGGGGAGCTGTTTCATTCCTGCAAATTATAATCCGGAAACTGCCGATAATTATAAAAGCTCCAACTGGGTTAAGGTCAGTGATTATGTTAAAAAACACCCGGATTTAAGCATAACTTATGAAGAAGCCTTACTGTTTATGGACGGATGGTGCCGCTATCGTGAAGAGGGCAGAGTTTATAAAAATATGTATAATCGCCTGAAAGGAGCCTCCATAACTCCTTATGAAATGGCGGTCGCCATGGACTGCACTTACAACAACGAAAAAAACGGTTTCAATTTTTGCGAATATATTGCAAAAAATTACGAAAATCCTCTGGCTTGTGCGGCAAAACTGATGACCTACTCTGCCGACAAAGGTTTTCAAGACGGCATTTTGATACGTCATACGCATGAGGCTTTACTATATTTAAATCTGGATAATTACGCTGCCGAGTTGCTCAAATTGAAGATCGAAGAAAGAACTTCCGCAAAAGGCAATACTTATTATGTAACTTCCGTAAATCAACTCAAAAAAGATGATTGCCTGCCCGTAAAGGCCGGATTGGAAGCCGGCTCGCTTGACGCGGCTCGTGAAGTGTTGCAAAAAATAAAAGGCTTTATCAGTGAGAACGGTCAGACTCTCCATCAACAAATTTGCCTTAACGTAAAAGATAAGAACACCAGAGCCTCTTTTTGTCAGTATTCAGGTGCACCTACGGAATTAACCTA
>JAGDBT010000136.1 GCA_017958895.1 Alphaproteobacteria bacterium
ACCCGATATTGAATTATGAATACACGCGTGGTGCGTGGAATTACATCAATCAAGAGGTATATATTCATAGTATGAAATTATATTCCATTATTGATACTCTGATATTTCTCATTGGCATAAGTAATATGCGTAATCATCCATTGTTGGCAAAGATTATATTTTTATCTCCGTGGATAGTTATGTTGTTGGGAATTATTGTTATAATATGTGAGTGGTTATGGGGATTATTGAGTTGAAGATGTTTAAAGAAAAAATAAGGCAAAGCATAACAGAAACATTTAAGCTTCTCGGGCAGTTCAAGTGGTATATACTGCCCTATATTGCGTTTTATATTGTTTTGATATCGTTTTATTTATCTCCTTCGCCTAAACAATATAATATATGGATGAATAAAGAGTGGTTTGTATATGATAAGTCCATCTACTTAGCATTAACAAAATTGATGTTAGTGATATTTGCATTGTTGTTTCTTGTCGGAACGAGCAATATGCGCAATCATCCGATGTTGGCAAAGATTATATTTCTTTCTTCATTATATTTTATTGCCGTCTTTTTAGAAATATTATAATTTCGGGATAACAACATGTTTCAAGAAATAATTAAAAATGGAATAAAATAATACCGCTAAGCACAGTGAAATCTGCATAAAAACACCTCCGTATTTTGCAATACGGAGGTGCTTATTAATAGGGTATATTATAAAAAGTAATTGCGCAAATATTCTGCCAGATCTGCAGTATTGACACGAATTTGTTCCATCGTATCGCGGTCGCGAATAGTTACACTTTCCGGTTGTTGTTCAATGGTTTCAAAATCAACCGTCAGGCATAAAGGAGTTCCGACTTCATCGTGACGACGATAGGCTTTGCCGATGTTGCCGGTATTTTCCAGCGCTACACGTCCGATGCCCAGTTTCATGAGCTTTTCTTTCAACTCATGGCACTTGGCCATAATTTGGTCATTGTTCTTTTTGAGCGGAATTATAGCAACTTTAATCGGTGCCAAATGCTTTTTCAGCTTAAGAACGATACGACTGTTACCTTCGCCCAAATCTTCTTCGGTATAAGCCTCGGTCAATACAGCCAAAACGCCGCGGTCAATTCCCATTGAAGGCTCAATAACAAACGGAATTATCCATTTGCCGTTATCGTCTTGAATGCACAACTTGGTGGTAGAGTCGGGATTTTTATGACAATGAGCTTCTAATTCAAACTCATCCTGATTTTTGGTATGGTTACCTAAATCATAATCCCGGCGATTGGCAACCCCTTCAAGTTCTTCCATGCCGTGCGGAAATTGATATTCAATATCGTAGCAGGCTTTGGCATAGTGAGCCAAATCATCATCCGGAGTTTTGTAAAGGTTGATATGCTCAAGCTTTAAGCCCTGATCAAGCCACCACTGCACACGGGCTTCTTTCCATTTTTCATGCCAATCCATATCGGTTCCCGGATAAACAAAATATTCCAACTCGGCTTGCTCAAATTCTCTTACGCGGAAAATAAAGTTACGCGGAGTTATTTCGTTGCGGAAAGATTTGCCGATTTGGGCAATACCGAACGGCAATTTGCGGGAAGTGGAATCAACCACATTTTTGAACTGCGTGAAAATCGCTTGAGCGGTTTCCGGACGCAAATAAGCGATATTTTCATCACTTTCCACCGGTCCGACTTGAGTTTTAAACATCAAATTAAACGGTCGGGGATCGGTTAAGTCGGTTGAGCCGCAATTCGGGCATTTGCCGTTTATCTGGTCGGCTCTGTAACGTCCTTTGCACTTTTTGCAATCTACCATCGGATCGGAAAAAGTATCTTCATGACCGGAATATTTTAACACTTTGCGGTTGGTTAAAATGGCAGAATCCAAACCTTCAACATCATCGCGCTCATAAACCATGGAACGCCACCAAGCCGCTTTAAGATTGTTTTTCAATTCAACACCTAAAGGACCATAATCATATACTCCTTGCATTCCTCCGTATATATCGGCATTTTGAAATATAAATCCGCGGCGTTTGCATAACGATACCAATTGTTCCATAGATGTAGCAACCATTTTGACTGTCCTTTTGTTGTTGACTAAATTTTAATTAGTTTGTTTTTATAATATCTAAATACAAAATGCAAGAGGGAATAATATGAAAAGAACAAAAGTTGCTTTGGTTTATGATTTTGACGAGACATTAAGCACAACTTATATGCAGGATTATGTGTTGATTCCGAAATTGGGTTATAAGCCTGATGAATTTTGGAAGCTGGCCAATGCCTGGTCGGCAAAAAATAAGGTGGATATGGTTACGGGAAGTATGTATTATTTTACCAAAGTAGCCAAAGAAAAAGGCATAAACCTTACCCGAGAATATTTGGCCGAGTGCGGGCGTATGATCGTATTCTTCAAAGGAGTTGAAGACTGGTTCTCTCGCATAAATAAATACGGAAAGTTTTTGGATTTGGATATTGAGCATTATATTATTTCTTCAGGCTATGAAGAAATAATTGAGGGATGCGGAATTCGTAAGTTTTTCAAAGATGTTTTCGGTTGCGCCTTTGCTTTCGGCGATGACGGATTGCCGGTTTGGCCGGCCAGAGTGGTCAATTATTCCGCCAAAGTACAATATCTTTCCAAAATCAACAAAGGTTTGGGAAAATATGATGATAAGGCCGTTAACGAATATACTCCGGATGATAAACGGCGCATTCCGTACAGTCGTATAATTTATTTCGGTGACGGAATGACCGATATTCCTTCCATGAAGATGGTTAAAATACGAAACGGGACGGCCATAGCCATTTATAAGCCGCACAGCAAACAGCAAAAAGAAAAAGCAATTAAAATGCTTAGGGATGATCGCGTTAATTTTGCCTTGGCAGGCGATTATCGCGAAGACAAAGAAATAGATTGCATTATCAAGACAATATTAAACAAAATCGCCACGGAACGAGATTTGGAAGTTTTAAAGAAAAAAGAAGATAAAAAGAAAAAATCGGCATAATGCCGATTTTTTTTATGATTCGAACGTAACACTACCTGCGTGAGCAGGTAGATGTAGACAATCCTAAATCTTCGCGCTATAGTGTCGGTATGGAAGAAGTAAAGTATAGTAAACAGAGTAACTGCGTGTATCACTGCCACTATCATA
>JAGDBT010000015.1 GCA_017958895.1 Alphaproteobacteria bacterium
GGCTGTATCAGTTGTTTGATATGTAAGCGCAAGGGCGTTGAACAAAAGGGATTATGCTTTTATAAAGATGCCCTGACACCGATACTGGAAAAATGTCTTAATGCCGATGCGGTTATTGTCGGCTCGCCTGTGTATCATTCTTATCCAACGGGTATGTTTCGGAGTTTTTTAGAACGTTTTATGTTTCCTGCACATACTTATTTGATTGATAAGGAAAACGGTGGTTTGAAACGCATTTTAAACCATACGTTGCCTGTTGGTGTGATTATGACGATGAATGCTACCGAAGAACAATTCAAACAACATCATTATGATGTTGTATTGGGTGATAATGAATGGAGCCTGCGTGCTATCTTTGGCTATTCGGAAACGTTATACGCCTTTGATACATTCCAATACACAGATTATTCCAAATACGATTGTGATTTATTTGACCCAGTTCATAAAGCCAAAGTTCGTGACGAGCAATTCCCGAAAGATTTAGAAGCCGCATACGAAATGGGTAAAAGATTAGCAACAATGAAGATGTAAAGGAGAATGGAAGATGAATATTTATAGTTATAGTGTCACCAAGCCAAATGGTGAAGAATTGAAACTGGCAGATTTGAAGGGCAAAGTTATGCTGATTGTCAACACGGCAACCGGATGCGGATTTACACCGCAATATGAGGCATTGGAACAAATGTATGAGAAGTATCACGATAAAGGATTGGAAATTATTGATATTCCTTGCAACCAATTCGGACATCAAACACCTGGAACAGATGATGAAGTGCACGAGTTCTGCCAATTGCATTACAATACCAAATTTGCTCAAATGAAGAAATCCGATGTAAACGGTGTAAATGAATTACCTCTTTATACTTATTTAAAAGCACAAAAAGGCTTTGCCGGATTTGGTGAGCATAAATTGAGCAAACTCTTGGCGGAAATGCTCTCTAAAGAAGATAAAGATTGGAATAAAAAGCCGGATATCAAGTGGAACTTCACCAAGTTTTTGGTCAATCGTGACGGGGTTGTGGTTGAGCGTTTTGAGCCGACTGCGGATATGAAAGATATGGAAGAAAAAATTGTAAAATTACTTTAATAGGAAGTTGATAATATGAATCGTGATAAAATCATTATAAAAACCAGCATTATAGGTATTTTAACCAATGTGCTTTTGGCGGCATTTAAGGCTGCTGTCGGAATTGTATCCAACTCTATTGCCGTGATATTGGATGCGGTGAATAATTTATCCGATGCGCTTTCATCCATTATTACGATTGTAGGAACAAAACTGGCGGGAAAACTGCCGGATAAAAAACACCCGTTGGGTTACGGACGCATTGAATACTTAAGCGCAATGATTGTGTCGGGGATTGTGCTGTATGCCGGTATTACTTCACTTGTGGAATCAATCAAGAAAATCATTTCTCCTGAAATACCGGATTACAGTATTACTTCGCTCGTTATTATAGCAGTTGCGGTCGTTGTAAAAGTTATCTTGGGAAAATACGTCAAAGCACAAGGCAAAAAGGTCAATTCAGGTTCTTTGGTCGCTTCCGGTTCCGATGCCCTGTCGGATGCCATATTATCTGCTTCGGTATTGGTATCGGCAATTATCTTTATTTTCAGCGGACTTTCTCTGGAAGCCTATGTTGGCGTGGTCATTTCCGGTTTTATCATCAAATCCGGTATTGAAATGATGATGGAAACATTGAATGAGATTTTGGGCACCAGAGCCGATACGGAAATCACAAGCAAAATTAAGCATCTTTTAGCACAAATGCCGGAAGTGCGCGGGGCTTATGACTTGGTTATGTATAATTACGGGCCGGATAAATATTATGCTTCCGTGCATATAGAGGTACCGGATAAGATGAGCGCCAAAGAAATAGACCGTCTGACCCGTCAGGCAGAAGCAAAAATATATGAACAAACGGGCGTTATTTTGGCCGGTGTCGGCGTATATGCCTATAATACAAAAAATGACGAGGCTATGAAAATTGAAAAAGATGTCAAAAAACGTGTATTACAGCATAAATGGGCGGTTCAGGTTCACGGATTTTATTTGGATATTGAGGCAAAAAAGATGCGCTTTGATGTGGTAATGAGTTTTGGTATTATACCGGAAGACGGCGTAAA
>JAGDBT010000137.1 GCA_017958895.1 Alphaproteobacteria bacterium
GTTAACATCTATAACACAAAAATCTTCGCCGATGGTATCTGTAATTCCGCGTAATTTTGCAATCATTTTTTATCCTTTGTTAGGCTTAGAGTAAACAAATTATGTTTGCGGTGCAAGAGTTTTATGCTTTTAATACATCACTTTGTTCAGATAAAGTCCGCAGGCCGGAGCGCTGACACCCGCCTGAGAGCGATCTTTGGAGGCCAAAATTCTTTCAACATCTTCGGGTTGTAGTTTTCCCGCACCGACCAACATAAGAGTTCCGACCATATTGCGCACCTGATGATAAATGAAGGAGCGAGCCTCTACGGTAAAGATTATTTCATCGCCGATTTTTTCTATATCCAAGCGGTCTAAAGTTTTTACCGGCGATTTGGCCTGACAACCGGAGCCGCGGAAAGCGCTGAAATCATGATTGCCGAGCAGATATTTTGCGCCTTCGCGCATTTTTTCAATATCCAAAGGATAAGTAACATGCCAAACACGGTTGACCAAGAGCGGGCTGTTGCCGCGCCGGTTTAAGATACGATAGATATAACCGCGCCCTTTGGCGGAAAAACGGGCATGAAAATCGTCAGACACCTTTTCGGTTTTATAAACCGCAACCGGTGCTTCCAGTTCGCGAAGCAGAGCATTGATGCTTTCCTGCATTTTATATTCGCTTAAATCGCCGTCAAAATCAAAATGCGCCACTTGCATAAGGGCATGCACACCGGCATCGGTGCGACCGGCACCGAAAACTTCAACTTCCTGATGCGAAAAGCCTTTTATGGCTTTTTCTAAAAATTCTTGCACACTCGGTCCGTCAAGCTGTTTTTGCCAGCCGACCAAATTGGTGCCTTCATATTCCAAAGTTATTTTGTAACGCATTTTCTTCTCTGCATAGCAAGTTAAAATAGGGGGAGTGAAAAGTCAAACGGTTTTTTGCGGCTAATCCTTGCCGAGAACTCCAAAAAATTTCTTCGGACTATTCCGAAAGTTATATTACTAATTTGTTAATTGATTTTAAACCTATAATATTCCATACTGACAACATAATGTTGCACTAACATTATTTTTTACTGAAAATATTTTTGGGAGAAAAACAATGAAAACTAATCAAAACGGCCGTTCCATGATTGAAATGCTCGGCGTGTTGGCTATTATCGGTGTATTGACCGTTGGCGGTATTTTGGGCTATACCAAAGCAATGGCTAAATATCGTTCCAACAAGGTTATTGACCAGATTACCCTGTTTATTACCAACATTCGTACGATGTATGCGGCTCAACAAACATATATTAACTTGTCAAACAGCTTGGCTATTGACTTGAACCTTACACCTGATGAATTGGTAGTTCGTGATGCTAACGGACCTACGGGTGTTTTACGTAACGTATTTTCGGGTAACGTTCAGGTTGCCGCTTCCGGTATTAACGTAGATGGCGATAACGGCGCTTTCGTTTTGACCTTCTATGGTTTGTCTCGTGATGCTTGTATTGCTATTGCTACCAGTGACTGGGGTTCCGGTTCTTCTTCCGGTTTGGTTGCTGTTCACTATTATAATGATGCTTCCGGTACTGAAGCTGCTACGGCTCTTACAGCCGCTAATACCGGTGGTGCTCCGGCAACCGGCTCTGCCGCTGTTGCCACTCCGGCAAATGCTCCGGCACCGACCGATGATACACTTAATGATGTATTTAAGACTGCTGCTCAAAGCAGTGCCAAAGCTGAATCCGGTAACTACATCGGTGTTCCGGGTGACCCGACCGTAACTGTTCCGTTGACGGTTGACCAAGCTATGGCCGCTTGTACTTGCCGTGATAAGGCAACTTGCGCAGCCAGCTTCAAATATTTCTAAACTCTTTAAGATTAAGGATAAAGAAAGACCGCTTCTGTTGAAGCGGTCTTTTTGTTCCGGTACATTCGGATTCATTTTACTCTTTATGTCATCCTCGCTTACTTCTCAACTGTCACCCTCGGATTCATTCCGAGGGTCCATTGGATTCTCGGGACAAGCCCGAGAATGACAGTAAAAAAATCCAAGCCCTAATATGAGAATAAAAAATAAAGGCTGAGTAACATAAAAGGTTACAAGTCGGCAATTACATCTAATGAAATTATTTCATCGGCATCTTCACCGACCATACCATTAGGATCGCGCCCTTTTTTGAGCATATCAACAAATTCCATGCCGGAAGTTACTTCTCCCCAAACGGTATATTGACCGTCAAGCCACGGGCAATCGCCATAACAGATAAAGAACTGACTGTCTGCCGAATCGGGATTCATGGCACGAGCCATGGAAACAATGCCGCGTTTGTGAGGACGACGATTAAATTCCGCTTTAAGTTTTTGCCCGCTTCCGCCGGTACCGTCACCGCGCGGACAGCCGGCTTGGGCCATAAAACCTTCGATGACGCGATGAAACTTTAAGCCGTTATAGAAACCCTGACGCACCAACTCTTTAATACGTTTTGTATGGTTCGGAGCATCATCAATAAACATTTCAATTACCACATCACCGTATTTAGTCTTTAAGAGTAAGGCGTCTTCCGGATTTTTTACTTTGTAAGAATGTTTGATTTTTTTGGCGCGTGTTTCACTCATCGCCAATCGTTTGGTTTCTTTATTTTCCAGATTTTTGGTCTCGGATTTTCCTAAATTTTTGGTTTCGGATTTTTCCAGTAAATTTGTCATTTTAAGCCTTCCTTTCGTCTTCTGTTTTTATATTTAGGAAGTTATTTTTGCAGATTCAAGACGTAATCAACTCTTTGTTCGGAATTCAAATTTTGTGGATAATATTTATCTATTTCTTTAAGAGCTTGTTTTAAGCCTTTGCCGTTGGCAATTTGAATAGCCAAACCGGGACGGGCATTCAATTCCAACATCATCGGGCCGCGTTCACTGTCTAACACGATATCTGCTCCCACATAACCCAGTGAAGTCATTTCATAAGCTTTTGCTCCTATGAGTAAATGCTCGCGCCAAAACGGTACTTGCAACTCCATCAAATCGGCATCGGTATCGGGATGGCGGGTAACCGGTATGTTATGTTGTACGGCATTTATGGCTTTGCCGGTTTGTAAATTTAAGCCCACTCCGACTGCTCCCTGGTGCAAATTGGCGCGTCCGTCGGATTCCTTGGTGGCAAGGCGCATCATAGCCATGGCCGGAAAGCCTTTGTAAACAATTAAACGAACATCAGGTATGCCCTGATAGCTGAAATTTTGAAAAGCATTACTGAAATGCACCACTTCTTCAATTAAAGCCACATCATATTGTCCGCCCAAGCTGTATAAACCGCTCAAAATGTTGGAAACATGCTGGTAAACTTCTTTAAAGGTTAAAGTTTTGCCGGAAGAAGTAGTGAAATATTCGCTGTTATAATTTTTGATTACCAAAACGCCTTTGCCCTGACTGCCGTGTGCCGGTTTTATAACAAATTCATCATGAGCGGAAACGACTTTAAGCAAGTCTTTTACTTGGTGTTGATATTCTATAACACCTATAAGATGAGGGGTGTTTATATCTATGCCGTTGGCGAGTTTTTTGGTTTGAACTTTATCATCAACATTCGGAAAAAGCGAACGTTTGTTACAACGTGAGATAATTTTATAGTTGCGCGCATTCATTCCCAAAATTCCGGCTTGGCGAAATTTTTGCGGCAACGAAAATATTTTGAAATATTCCCACATTTTATTTATCCTTAACGAGTGGTGCGAACCTTTTTAATTCGGTTAAACGATAACCGGTATAAGTGCCCAAAAGCATAACGATAAACAAGATAACCAAGTTCCATTCGTTAAAGGCGAACATTAAATAACGAATGTATTGATTGCTGATAAGCAGATAAATTATAATTGCCACGGCGGAAGTGTTTATGATTTGTTTTAAGGCATTACGCGTTCCTTCTTCTTCCCATGTGATACAGGCTCTTTCAATAATCCAAGCGGTAATGATGAGCGGGAAAAAGACTGCCGACAAGGCGATTTTTAAATCAAAACGGAAGCCTAAGATGGTTAATACTTGGATAATTATGATAACAAAAATTACCACAGCGGAAATTCTGGGTACCAACAGCAAATTAAGCCGCGTCAGCATGGTGCGGATAAGCAATCCGAGTACAATTATTAAGGCATAACACAATAAGCCGGCCCAAAAGCCCGTGCGGATTAAGGACATGGAAATCAACATCGGGGTAAAAGTTCCCATGGTTTGAATTCCTACAACATTGCGCATTAAAACAATCAACAATATGCCGAGCGGAAAAATCATCAGCCATTTTAAGATGTTTTGTTCCAAAGAAGGCAAATTATAGATGGAATAATCAAACCAGCGGCTGTTTTCATATTTGGCACGATGTCCGGCCATTTTGAACGAGGATATAACCGATTTCGTAACCGAAAAACGCAATTTGGACTTGTGGCCGCCGACCACATCAAACAAAGAAACATCGCCTCGTTGGAAAATCACAAAATTTTTCGGCAAGCCTTTGACACCCGTATCCATGTTATAAAGCATCCATTTTTTGCCTTCATAAACTTCCAACATTAAATCAGCCGGAGCGGCTTTTCTTTTTTCATTGAGTTTTATGCCGCGGACCAATCGGGCGGGAATACCCTTGTAAGTCAGCAAATATATTATTTTTTCCGCCATTATGGTCGGGCTTTTTTTGACCGGCAAAAAAGCATCAACTTCCGGTGCGGGAATCTCGCTGTTTATGAGTTTTAAGAGTTTTTTGGCCGGACTGCCTTCAAGGGGAGTTTCAAGAGCCAGTTTCCAAATTTCTTCAACCATGGCTTTTTCTTGGTCATCAATAACCAAAGGCTTTACTTTCGGCGGAATTTTCATCGGGACTTTGCCGATGGCATCGGTATTGTCATAAAGCATTATCCGATAATAAACATCTTGGTCTTGTTTCTTGGGAGAGGCTTTGATATACATACGGTGTTTTTTTTCGTCTTTTTCCGCGGAATAACCTTTGCCGATAACATCTTCGCTTAAAATTTTATATTCTTCGCCGATACGCGGAGTGGCCAAGCTTATTTCTATGGGTTCGCCGGTGGGTTGAAAAGTAATGTGGGCATCTATAGTCCAAATATCGGTTTTTTCATTGGGCTTTATGGTAAATCCCCATACGGTAATTTTGTAATAGGTCAACAGAGAGGCAAAAATTATGCTTAAAAACAGGAAAATTCCCAAAATTCCTCGTACGGATAAAACTTTTTTCATAAAACTGTTTTTCATTATTGCTTAACTCTTTATTTTAAGGTGTTTGAAATTGATACGTCAACAATGGCGCGGCCGTTTAAGATGTTGCGTCCGATAAGCGTCTGATATTCAAATTTTTCTCTTTCGGCGATGGTAAAATCGGCCTTAAAGGTTTCAGAACCCATTTTTACATCCATACTTACAATCGGACGTCTTTCTTTTTCACCGATACGGCGGATTTTTATTCTTTTAATCAACGGTTTTTCAAAGGTGTAAGTTTCTTGAGTGCTGCGATTGACAATCTTAAAGGCTATCCAACTTTTGCCGTCGCGTTCAAAAAATTTGACATCTTCGGCATCAAGAGAAGAAGTGGTTGCACCGGTATCTATACGTGATAAAAACGGTGATTTCATCGGCGGCAAATAAATTTTTTCTACCGCGCCGATAATATTATTCGGAGCAACTCTAACAATTTTCGGGTCTTTGGCGGAGTTCGGAACTATTCCCGGTAATAAAGAATTTTTTTCCGTGCTGCATGACAGTAAGAGTAATCCGCTTAATATAATCAAAAAATTTTTCATGAGTTTTGCCGTTGCCCGCCTTAAGAAAAATTAACACCCTTTTCCTTTTTTACATCAAATGCGGCAAAATAAATAAAAAAATACCGACTTATGCACACATAAGCCGGTATTTTAAGCGAGTTTTTTTAGAAAAACAAACTGAGTCGCAAAGAGGCGGCGGTGGCATATTTGGATTTATAGTTTAAGGCCGGATGAATATAAAATTGAAAATCCGGCGTTAAAGTTGCCCAAGAGGAAACACCCCAGGCCCAATAAGTTTCAAGAATTTGTTCACCGTTGCGGGCGGTTTTTTTGCCGACCGCCTTGGCATCAATATCATTATAAGCATAAGCCAGTCCGATTTGGTCTAAGGAATTGCGATTCAGCGGATTATTATAAACCAAGCCGATAACATAGGAATTTTTTATTTCGGAAACATCGCCGGTAACGCCGTTAACACGTCCGAAAAGTGCTGCTTTTTCGCCAAGGTTTTGTTGCATATTAACCGACCAGCCGGTTGTGGTATGCGGTTGTTTTTTTACCCGGGGCTGATTGTAAACCATAACGGAATACTGTCCCTTGCCCAAAAATTTGATATTCGGATTATAACCGATTTGTCCGAAAGTTGTGTAGTGTTTATCTTTGAAAGTGTTAAATTTTATGCCCTGCGCTTCAATGTTGCTGGCATCCTGCATACCGGCAATAAAACTCCAGTTACCGGGGGTCATTTGCACATAAGCACCAAGGCCGGCATCGGCATAAGTGGCACTGCCGTTTTGAGATAATGAGTAATTAAGAAAAGTGGTTTGCTGATTGCTGTTATAATCATTACCGTCAAAAGCATAGAGAGTGTATTGTCCGACGGCTAAAGTTAACCAATTATAGCGATTGGGTAGTTGATAGGCATAATATAAAGAGGACAGACTTTGTTCTTTATCATCAAAATCGTTGATGGCCGTTACCATGCCGGTGCGATTTTGAATATCAACAGCGTTGTGGCGCGAATAAAAAACGCTGTTATATGAAGCATTTAAGGTTCCGGTACCATAACGATTGTTAAAGGTTGTCCAAGTGATGCTCGGAGCGAGATAAGACTGAACGGCGTTATATTTGCCGTTCGGTGAAGCATGTTGCGCCAAAAGGGAATAATCTAAACTGTAAGACAAACCGTATTTTTTATTGAGTAGATCCTTAAAATTTGTGTAGTATTCGGAAAAATCTTCGGCATGTGCGGAAAAAGCACACATAAAAACCAAAGCAGATACGAGCAAGTGTTTTTTCATTTTCTTATCCTTTCTGTTTAAGACACTTGCGGATATATGTACGATTTATTTAAAAAAAAGGGGTATGACACCCCTTTGTTAAAATTTATTTTGCTTAAAAATTATTTGCGATTGGCTTTTACATAAGCCATGGCCGAATGTTCATCGCAATAGGTTTGACCGGCACGGACTTTTTTGCCGCAAAAACAAAAATCTTCATCGCGAGGATCACCGATAGGCCAACGACAAGTATGGCTGTCTAAATCAATTAAACGAACATTGGTACCGGAAAGCGGTTTCTTTTCTTCATGAAAAACTTCCAACGCTTCATCGGCGATTTCCGGCATATCATTGATTTCAACATCAAATGCTTCATCATTTTTCTCAGGCGAATCGCCGGTTTTGTTTTTTATCGGCGAAGGTCTGGCCTTCAGGCACAGACGGTGTACTTTTCCGACGATGGCGTTTTTGGTAACACCCAGTTTTTTAGCAATTTCATTGGCGGTCAAACCTTTGGCCCACATTTGGCGCAATTGTTCAACACTTTCATCTGTCCATCCCATTTTTTACCTCCGATTTATCAGGGTTTGTTATATATGATTATTTAATCTCTGTCCAGATATAATTTAGAGCTTTATTAATTTTTTTTTATGGATTAAACTGTAAATTACGGCAAGAGGGCAGAGATGAAAAAATATTTGTTGGTGTTGTTGTGTTTATGGTGTTTTCCGGCAAAAGCTCAATTAAAAGAGCTGATGCATGCCTATGATGTTGATTTGAATGAAAAAATTCCGGCAGTAACGCTTTTGGAACAGGAATATAAAAAGGCAACAAGCCGTTATGACTGGAAATATGACTATCGTTGGAATATTCCGACAACTTTTGACCGCGGTTTTAAAAAACAGATACAAACTTTCGGTTCGGTAGAAAAAAGACTGAATAATCCGGATGAAGAAGAATTGCTGTTAATGCTTAAAAGAGTGCCTAAGTCTTTTTATCCGTATCTCGGGCCGATGTTACATAATATGAGAGGCTTGTCGGGCAAAATTTTGGATTTGCCGGGCATAAAAGAAACCAAAAACAAATTTCCGGAGCGAATCGCCTCAAAATTACAAGATGTTCCGGATATTGAGTTCGTTTCTCCGGAATTATATATTTATTTAAGCCCGCAATTTTGGGGTGAAGATTTTGATTCTCTGGAATTTCCGCAAGAATTGCAGAATCAAAACGAAAAAATGCCTAACATAAAAATAAGTCCGGAATTTTTGAAAAGAGTAAAAGATAAAGTTGCGGCACGCAGCAAGAAAAAATCTTATGAAGGTTTCCGTAATTTTAATCCCGATGAAAATACGCCGCTCAGCAGCGCGGATGTCAGAGCTTTTTTGGATACGCTCGACGGGTTGGAAAAATTTCGCAAAAGCGGTAATAACGAAATCAGGCTGATATTGATAGATAATCTTATGCAATATTGGGATCAAAAAAACGGTACGGATGAAAATGCGGCCTTCTTAAAAACGGTGGTTAATCCTTGCCAAACAATAGTGCGCAAAATCAATTGGACGAATCTGCGCACGGAA
>JAGDBT010000138.1 GCA_017958895.1 Alphaproteobacteria bacterium
GTGTCACGATTTGACATCAATATGTATGAAAATGTTAAAACTATTGACAGAATATGACATTGATTTAAAACGTTCGAATAAAAAGAAAACATTTCGGCTGGGCGCCAACAAACGTCGTTACAAGATAATCTTGTCGGCAGGAAGCGACTCTCTAACCTACAAAATATTTTCTTTTTAAGCTTATAAGCTATAAGGGCTGCCACCCCAAGCATCTGAAATGTGCCCTTGGTCAGAGTCAAACGAGGAATGCTCTCTTCTCTGAACGTCAAGCTATTGTAAATATACTACGTTATAAAATCCTTGTCAACTCACTATTTTGCTTGTATTGCCATATTCTGACATCTTCTTTACCATTTATAAACGCCGGTGATATATAATGTTAAAAAATGGGGGTTTGATATGTTTTACCAAAAAACGCAGAAGTTGTTAGAAATGTCGCTGTGGATGCAAAATGCCGAAAATGGCGTTTCCATTGCCGATATAATGCAGAAATTCAAGGTTTCCAAGCGCACCGCTATCCGTATGAAAGATATGGTGAAGGAGCAGTTTCCGCAGATTAAAGAGATTAATGGCGCCCACAACACCAAACGTTGGTATATTCCGCAGGGCTCACTCGGACAATATGTCGGCTTTTCGCTTGCGGAAATAAATGCGTTGCAAAATGCTATTAAGCTCATGAAGACCAAAATGCCGGAAGATATTGCGGCAATTGAAACGGTTATGCATAAAATCAAGGCATCTATGAGCAGCGAGGCACTCAACCGGATTGAACCGGATGCCGAGGCATTGCTTGAAGCCGAGGGTTATGCTTTGCGCCCGGGGCCGAAAATCAAAATTGACGACAAGTTTATGCAAAAGCTGCGTAATGCCGTGATTGCCTGCAAAATCATCAAAATCAAGTATCAGTCCAAGACCAAAAATGAATGGCGCACGGTGCATCCGTATGGTTTTCTTTACGGCAACAAGCATTACTTGATTGCCTGGCATACCAAACGCAAGAAAATGTGCAGTTTTGACTTGAACAACATTGAAGATATTCAAGTGCTGGACGAGTATTTCGTGCGGGATGAAAACTTCTCTCTGCAAAAGTTCTCCGAGCAATCTTTCGGGGTATATCAGGAAGAGCCGTTTGACGTGGAATGGCTGTTTGATGCGGAAGTTGCGCCGGAAGCCGCAAAATACATCTTCCACCCGACGCAAGAGATGATTTCTAATCCGGACGGCACGCTGACGGTTAAGTTCCACGCCGGCGGCGCACGAGAAATGGATTGGCACCTTTATACTTGGGGCAAGCACGTCAAAGTAATCAAACCGAAAGACTTCAACAAGCGCAAAGTGTGGAAAGATTAGTATCCCCTAAAAGCTAATCGTCATAATACCCTGTTTCTTGACGGCGTTTTTCTAAATCCTCTTCAAACTTTATAAAATCCATAGCTTGCTTTTCAGTTATTTTTATCGTTTCACCAAAGTCATAGTTATCTGAGCTTGAATCCATTGCGGCTGCAGGATTATACGGAGTTTCAGTCCACACGCCATTGCCATCATAGCGCTCTGTTATGCCATCAGCCACTCTAAAAACAACACCGTCGTCATAATACTCATATTTCTTTTCGGTCATTTTTACCTCCTTGTGTTTCAGTTTAATTATATCTCACTCAACTAATTCAAATTTAACGTCGGATATAAATTCATCTTGTAGCGTTTCTAAATCTTCCGGAAATTCAAATTTTATCATATCACTTCCGTATTCATGATAGCGCTTTTCTATATCTTCTTCCGTCGGCTTCCACTCTGTTTCATCGTCAAAGATATATTCGGCTTTATGTGTTCTTTTATTAACACGATAATACGCTATATCCTCGTAATAGTCATATTTTGCCGGTTCAATTTTCAATATCGTAGTCATTTTTACCTCCTTGTGTTGCAATTTAGTTTTGTTTATCAACTCCTCCCCAAAGCGATTGATGCCTGATTTGTTCAATCATGGCAGTTTCCTTTTTTGTATTGTGGGGAAATAAATCTCTTAACTAACTATATCATACACTATTTTTCCCTATGGCTCAAGTGTATAATTGTTTAGTATTGTCAAATTATGGCATTGTTACATAAAACAAAAACCGCCACGAAACTGTGGCGGTTCATATTTTTTGACCTATTTATCTTTGTTATTTCAGTTTTATAGAATCTACATCAATTTTTGTAGGCTCGTTTCTGTCTTTATCCACTTCACCGATGATTTCCACCGTGTTTTCCGGAGTTACTTTTACCCCGCCCCACTCTTCATCATCAATTTCAACCATTACCTCGTCTGTGGCATCCTTAAAAATGTATTTTTCATCGCCTAAGCTTTTGATAATCTTGCCATCCAAAACAACTCTCGTCTCATCGTTCATTTTTAAGGCCTCTTGCACGGTCGTCGGACCGTTCGGAGCCGCTCCCGGACCTTCAAATTGAGCTTTCGCCATATTAACCGAGGCAATTATTGCCACCAATGTCAAAAATATTTTTTTCATATTACGTCTCCTTAAATTAATCAAAAATAATTATAAAATTGCACTCCACAAACCGTGCAAATTGCAATGTTCGTAGGCTTTTATAATTTCATCGTCTTCGGCAATATAAAATGTTGCCTCCGGTTTATCGCCCGGCTTTAATATATGGCGCTGGTTGCCGGCTTTGGTCTCTAAGGCAATCCATTCAATATAATGCGCCTCTATCATCGGATGTTCAACACTGCCGATTACCACATGAACTTTTCCGCCCTCACGGGTAATCACCGGAACATGCTTTTCATGTGAGGCATCCACCGTATTTTCCTTAACCAAAGACATTTCTTCACCGCAACAAATTACCGGCACACCGGACTTTTTGGTGAAAGCAATCATATTGCCGCAATGTCTGCATTGATAAAATTCCATATTTTATACTCCTTGTTATTGATGATTTTTAACACAATAGCCGTTCTGTTGCATAAAATACATCAGAGTAATATCTGCCTCATGAGTTTCCTGATTGTGGGTTGCCGGCAAAACTCTGGCTTTGCCATAAGCATATTCCCGCTTTTCGCCGTATTTTTCCGCCAATTCTTTGAAATAAGGTTCCAAACTATCCAAAACTTCGTCGGACAAACTGCAAACAACTCCGTAATCTTCGTTTTTTCCGTCTTTCGTTACCTCGTTGCGCAACTTTATGGTGCAAACGCCATCGGCATATTCTGCCGTAAGTCCGCGATTAACCTCGGTTCCGTGACGCAAACTCTTTTCTTCTACTCCGAAATAATTGGTTTTATCCGCACAGGCGGTTACCGCATACATCAAACCGTCATAAGTATAAACAGGCTGATAGTTATAATGCGCAATATCTTGGTTTTTGAGCAAAACTTTCAGGTCATCAAAACTGTGAATATTATCCAAAATATTCGCCGGCACGCTTAAATCAAAATCCATATATTTAAGCTGGCAATTTCCTTCTTGAAAACCGATAATTTCCACTTCATTTTCAGCTTCAACCTCTTTTACGGCTTCACATCTGCGCAGTGCATCCATAAACTTCGGAGAAAATACTTCAATTTCAGGTTCCGGTTCTTCAACCTCTTCCTCAATTTCTTCATATTCCTCTTCCTCAGGCTCTTCGATGGCTTTTGGTTCAGCCGCAGGTTTTTGTTGTTGAAGCAAAACATTTGATGCTTCGGTTGTAATCACCTGAATTTCCGGAACATCGGGATAATTTATTTCATTTTCAGCTGCTTGCACCGCATCTTCCAATGTGGCATAAACGCCCTGAGCATAAACAGGCAGAGCAACAAGCATTAAAGATCCCAAATATAAAGTGAATCGTAACATATCTGTCTCCCATAACAATTGTATCGTAACCCTCTGCCTATTATAAATAAAACCATTTTCGTATTTTTGCAATCTATTTTCTTATTTATAACGAAAAAGGGAAGGAACAATTCCTCCCCTTTCCGCCCGTTCATGACGGTGACCTCCGAAACCACAAATATCGTCTGCCTCCGTTCATTACAACGAGCCTGACACGCAGCATACTCGGTAAAATAATTTTGTTTAATTATTTAATCTTTTACGATGCTTGTTTGTGCCGGTTCACTGCCTGCAACTTAGAATTTAATTGCTTAAAAACATCGTTGCCGTATCGCGAACGACTCTCATATATATTTGAAAAATGATTTTACAATACTCTTAAAACTAAAGATGAGGATTTCCTCAAGCGCCGAAACTGTAACCGCGCAACAATTCCGCCGTTTCCATAATTTTTTTGCCCTGACGTTGAATTTGCAATACTTCCAAACAGCCATTCTTACAACCGAGCCATAATTTTTCTTTATCTGAGATTATCTCTCCGCAAGCTGTTTTTTTATCCGAAATCCTTGCTTGCAAAACCTTAAAGCGTTCGCCGCCATATTCAAAAAACATCGCCGGATAAGGTGAAAAAGCGCGTATTTTGTTATATAACACCTCAGTTGTCGCTTCAAAATCCATACGGCACTCCTCTTTTTCAATTTTAGGAGCATAACAAGCCTCCGCATCTTGTTGTTTTTGCGCCGGATATTTTTTGGTATTTGCCAACACTTCACTGATTAAATCTGCACCGATATCCGCCAGTTTGTCATGCAATTCTCCGCCGGTCATGGTTTCGGAAATATCCGCTTTACCTTTCAACAACATATCCCCCGTATCCAAACCTTCGGCAATTTGCATTATGGTAACGCCGCTTTGTTTATCTCCGGCCTCGATACAACGTTGAATCGGTGCCGCGCCGCGCCATCTCGGCAACAACGAAGCATGAATATTCAAACAACCTAACGGAAAAGCTTCCAAAACCGGCAACGGCAGAATAAGTCCGTAAGCCGCCACCACCGCCACATCAGCTTTAAGTGCGGCAAATTTTTCCTGTTCCGCAACATCTTTGAGAGTTTTCGGAGTTCTGACTTCAATACCGCAAGCTTCCGCCAAAACATGTATCGGCGTTTTATTCACATTATTGCCGCGCCCGGAAGGTTTCGGAGCTCGGGTATAAACACAAACCACTTCATGTTCGCTCATTAAACGACGGAAAGCCGGAACAGCAAAGTCCGGCGTTCCCATAAAGACAACTTTCATCAGTTCTCCAATCCCATACGGTTATAATTGACTTCCACCTTATAATCTCTGGCAATATCTTTCAGCAAAGTCTCTTCCGTTTCGTTGGTCAACTCTGCTTCCAAAGTTTTCTTCAGTGTTTCTTTCTCCGAGGCGCTCAAAGGTGAAGAAGAATCATATATATTGCTGGTCTCGGCTATCAAATAGTCATCACCCAAAGTAATAACCTTTGTTTCATCTTTAAGCGACATAAACAACTCTTTCATATCGGTCAAAGATAATTTATCAAATGTCTCTCCTCTGTTAACCGGACGGCTGTTGAATACTTGTTTATTGTATCTCTTCGCTACTGTGGATAAATCATCTCCGGCATCTAAATCATGCTGAATATTTTCCAACAAATCTTGCGTTATGGAAGCACGTTCATTTTCCAACCAAAATTGTTTCAGTTTTTCTTCAGCATCCTCACGAGGTTGCTTATGCTGATCATAAATCTTATCGATTCTGACAACCGCTATACCGTTCTCGGTTTCAACCGTCTGACTGCTTTCACCCTCATTATAAGAGAAAGCATTATCCAGAACATCGCGATTTTTGACCACATCCGTTATTGCTTTGTCAGCCTTGGCAAAATTGCCGTTTTCATCTAACGAAGAAACCTTGTAAATTTTCGCTCCGTAATCCGCGGCAATTTTTTCCAATGGTGTATCGGAGCCCAATTTATCCTCTATTTCAGACATAATTTCATAGTTATCGTCATACGATTTTTCCAGACGAATCTCTGAAATAATTTCTTGGTTAACTTTGGCTCTGTCAGATTTTTCGGCCTGCTTAATTTCCGTAACTTTCAAAATCTGCCAACTGTCGGCCACCTTTTGCGGAGCCGATGTTTCGTTTAATTTTAAAGCAAACACCGTATCAGCTAATTCTTCCGCAATATCATTACGCGAAACAAAGCCTAAATCCGCATCGGCAACATTTTGACCGTTTTCTTCGGCCACTGCCAAAAAGTCTTTACCCTCAGCCAAAGACTTTTCAACTTCTCTGGCTTCTTCTTCATTTTCAAACACCATTTGCAAAACATGACGTTTTTCAGGTTGTTCGTATTCATCTATATGTTCTTTGTAGTACGCCTCGACTTCTTCCGGAGAAACTTCAATTTTGTTCATCAACAAATCTTCCGGCAAATATAATATTGATACATCACGTTTTTCCGGAATCATCAATTCATCTGACATATCATCATAATACTGATCAAGCTCTTCCTCCGTAGGTTTACGGGTAATCAAAGCCTTAGAATTTTCAAGCTTTATATATTTAAAAGTACGACGTTGCGATAACACCTTATTCATTTGTTGTTGCAAAACTTCCGGAACATTAATGTTTTTAACCGGCATATCCAACAAAATTACCTTACCTACATTGCGTTTAATATCTTGCAAAAACTCCTGCTCGGATTTATTCGAACGGCTCAAATACCATTTATATGCCTCATAATCAAATTTGCCGTTATTTTGAAACTGCGGCATTCTGAGCAACATTTGTTGCAACAAACCTTGAGATATATCAATCCCGTTTTTACGCATGGCATTTTCCAACAACATGTCGTTAAGTTTGGTCTGCAACAACAAGTTGGCTATTTGTGCTTTCTTATCATCATCGTCATCAAAATCATATCCGGCGGCTCTCAATCTGCCGAAATCGCGTTGCAACATATAAGAGAACTCGCTCTGCGTCATTTCCATATCATCAACTTTTATAACCGCCTTATTGCTGTTGGCCATGTTATAATATCCGGAAACTCCGAACAACGACATAAAGCTCAGAGCCGTTATCGTTAAAATTATTTTCGTAAACAGACTGTCTCGCATTTTTGCAAATTTATTTATCATAATTTCATTCTCGCTTTTTAAAGTTATTTTTGGCTTATTATAAAAAGATAATAAATTATTGCAATTTTTAAATTGATTTATGCAACATAATAAAATAGTGGCTAAATATCTTTTTTTGTAGAAATTTGCTTTTTCTTATGTTAAAAGTAGGCAGTTTTGTTTTTTAGATGAGGTATAAAATGGTTAGAAGGAAACTGATTGCCGGCAATTGGAAGATGAATTGCCTTTCGGCCGACGGTGTTGCTTTGGCTAAATCCGTTGCCGCACAGGTAAAAGCCGGAAAGTTTGATTGTGAATTTTTGATTTGTCCGCCGTTTACTTTGTTGGGACTGGTAAAAAAATGTTTGCGCGGCAGTAAAGTAGGTTTGGGTGCGCAAGATGTTCATTTTGCCGAAAAAGGCGCGCATACCGGTGATATCAGCCCGTTGATGATTAAGGATTTAGGTTGTTCTTACACCATTATCGGACACTCTGAAAGAAGAGTTGACCATGCCGAATCTAACCAGCTTATCAATCAAAAGGCTGTTGCGGCTCATGCGGCCGGTCTGAATACGGTTATTTGCATCGGTGAAACGGAAAAAGAACGCGATGCCGGCAAAACCATTAAAGTTTGCCAGACAGAAATCAACGGTTCCGTTCCGGCAGATTCTACCGCTAAAAACACTGTTATTGCTTATGAGCCTATCTGGGCTATCGGCACCGGAAAAACGCCTACCGCTGCCGATGTTCAGGAAGTTCATGCGGCAATTCGTCAGGCTTTGGCAAAGAAATTAGGCAAGGCAACCGCTTCCAAAATGCGTATTTTGTACGGCGGTTCCGTAAAACCGGGAAATGCGGCCGAACTGTTATCTTTGCCGGATGTTGACGGCGCTTTAATAGGCGGTGCCAGCTTAAAAGCCGATGACTTCATTGCCATAGCCAAAAACGCTTCAAAATAAGAAAGGATTGTCCAATGAGTTCCGTATTGTTAGTTTTACAGCTGATTGTTGCCATCTTTTTGGTAGCGGTTATTTTAATGCAACGTTCCAACGGAGGAGCTTTGAGCGGTTTAGGTGGCGGAGACGGTATAGGCGGCTTAATCAGTGCTCGCGGCAAAGGTAATATTTTAACTCGTATTACGGCGATTTTAGCTACTTTATTTTTTGTATTGAGTTTGGCGATTTCAATCTATTACAGCCGCACTGAAGTAAAAAAGACTTCTCTCATGGAGGAAGCGGTGGCAACCTCCTCCTTGCCGATAGAACAACCGGTTGCTCCTCAAGAGCCTGAAGTTCCGGTAGCGGAGTAACGATTTTGATAAAGTTAACTGACATAAGGCACTTTTTTTCAAAAGTGCCTTTGTCACTTTTAAAGAACCATTTTTAGGGGAACAACATAATGTCTGAGATTTCGGTTAATCCTAATTCTAAGTTTATTTTCATCACCGGCGGAGTTGTATCATCACTCGGAAAAGGACTGGCTTCCGCTTCACTTGCCGCAATTTTGCAAGCTCGCGGTTATAAGGTGCGTTTGCGCAAGTTGGATCCTTATCTGAATGTTGATCCGGGAACCATGAATCCTTGCCAACACGGCGAAGTTTTTGTTACCGATGACGGAACAGAAGCCGACTTGGACTTAGGGCATTATGAACGTTTCTCCGGCGTACCTGCCAAACGAACCGATAGTGTAACAACCGGCAAAATCTATCAAAGAGTTATTGAAAAAGAACGTCACGGTTATTACCTTGGTTCAACCATTCA
>JAGDBT010000139.1 GCA_017958895.1 Alphaproteobacteria bacterium
GAAGAAGAAAAAGAAGAAATGCAGGCAAATAAGCAAGATTCAAGTTCTATGGATGTTGATGTAACTTCTTCTGTTTCCGAAACACAGGCCGTATATGACGGAATGATAGATAATTCCGAGGAAGCGGATTAATGGTCGGGAGAACTGAAATGATGAAGAAACTTGCCGGTATATTTTTAGTTTTTATGATGATTTATCCGTCGCCGGCGCGGGCGGATTTGGATTTGCTTTCACTGATACAGGACGAATTGGCCAGCTTAAAAGAAAAAGTCAATATGGTATTGAAAGAGTATGTTAATATAGAAGCTCAGTTGCAAGAACTGAGTTCCGGTCGCGGCGCTATTAATATTCTTCGTGATAAATACGCCGGCAGGTTGATGGAAAAATATCAAAATTATGTTGATAAATTTAAACAATACACCAGCAAAGACGGCTGGAGGCAAGCCACGGACGAATTTTTAAGCTCGCGTAATGTATCACTGACCTTGTCGGGAACAAAGGTAAAAGCTGATACGGGACCTTTTGTTTCACCGGAACTGAAAAAGGCGGTGGCTCAAAAATATATAAAAAGACAGCATGTTAATGAAGATGTTGAAACAATGGCCAAAATTGAGGAACAAAATAACGAAATGGCGCGCCAGAATATGTCATCTTTATATGCCAATGCTTTGGTAAACAGAGTTAATTTGGCTGATGAGGCCAAAGATATTGAAAAAGATGAGAGCGAAACAAGCGAAGATGCCGGAGTTGTTAAACAAAGATATGCCACGCAATCCTTGGGAGCGGCGCATCGTTGGCTTAATATAATGTCGGCACTGGCTATGTATCAGCAACAAATTGAAACAACAGGTATTTCGCATGGTCGTGTTGAAGAAATCAGCGATATTATCGGCGAAGAGGAAGATCCTGAACTTAATAACATGTTGATTGCCGAAGAAAGAACGACAAAAATCAATATTTCTGATTTGTATAAAAAAGGCAAGCAGATGTATGACAGCGGCAAAAATAAAGATTTCGGTGAAATGCTCAATACGGCTACGAATATCTTTGATGATGTTGAACAGAGCGGCCCGAGTCAGGAAGATTATTTGCGGGCGGCAGGCCTGTTGGATAATTAGGAGGAAGAACGATGAAGCGCAAAATATCATACATATCAGCGGCAGTAGTCATATCGTTGTTCTTGAGTGTTTCGGAGGCTCAGGCCATCGTCAAGCTTGATTTTTTTGAGCCGATTGCCGATGTGGCTAAATTTGTGGAGAAGACACTTTCCAAGTATGAAAATATTTATAATCAGTATGTTGAAAAACTGAATGAGAAATTAACCAAGGCCCTGGGTAACGAGGGTATGAAATTGTTCAAAGAGTTTTTGGTTAAACCGGGAACGATGTATTTGAGTGCCGCGGCAACCGGGCAATTTAATGCCAATGATTCGGCCGGAACAAGATTGTTTAGTTCGTATGGTCGCCTTATCGGAAACGAAAAATTGGAATACGCATACCTTAGTGATGATCTTAAAGATTTGGTTGATACCAAAGAAAAAGAAAAACAAGATAAGTTGCTGGTTATGGAAGATTATTTGGTGCGTTTGCAATCGGAAAGAGAGGCGCTTAATGCTCAGTTGGAAAATCCGGATTTGCAAACCCAAGAAAATTTAGATGCTTTGGAAGAATATGATAAAAGGATTGCCGCTCTGCAGACCGAGTTAGAGAAAACAAAATCGCAAAAAGTTTTGGAAGACGAGGAAGTAAAAGAAAAAATTCAGCAAAAAAAAGCTAAGCAGGAAGATCTTTTGGAAAAGGCGGATAAAGCTTCGTGGGCTTCGTTGGATGAAAAATTAAATTCCGTAAAAGTTGAGGAAATGTTCGGCAGCAAAATTGATGAAGAAGAGACGGAGGATTTGTACAGAACCGGAGTTGAAAAATTCTTTTTAAGAGAAAATGAGGATCCGTGGCCGGAAAATCTGGAAAGAATAATGCGTGCCAGACACGAGGAATATTACGAAGCAGAGAAAAATTTATGGAAAGTTATGGTGAATACTCACAAAAGTATCAGTGAAACGGAAGAATATATGAAAAAATGTTTGGAAGCGGCTCCGGAAGCGGAAGGTCGTTTCGGTACTGCTTCAATGAGAGTTTGTATTGAACTGCAAAATGCCAAGGCGGCCGCTCAATATATGGAAATGCTTTTGGCTCAGGTACGTTTTGAAACCACCAAGGAAATTCAAACTTGGAACGACAAATATAAGATGAAGGATTATGAGCACGATATGACATCGCTTGATTTGGATGAATATGTTTTGAAGAAAAAAGATGTGAAAAAAGAAAAGGAAAATCCGGCCTTTACCAGTGGCGGAAGTTTTGGAATCGGCGGTTTTAAATTTTGATAAGGAGTAAGGTTATGAAGAAATTGTTTTACATGATAGCGGTGATTTTGGCGGGCACATTTCTTACCTTCAACAAGGCACACGCTTGGTTCGGTGATTTTACTCCGCTTATTCCGATTGCTCCGCAATTATCGCCTATAGGTATGCCTACCAGTATTGTGGTGGCGGTTAAATATGCCAAACAAGCCAAACAAATGGCGGATACCTTTGCTCAATATAAAGATGTTACGGCCGTAAAGCAGAAGTTTGCCGCCTACGCCAGCAAGCTCGGAAATTCGGCATTTAACTTCGGCAAACAAAAAGCTCTCAAGAAAAAGAAAGTTATTTCTTATTCGCGAATGATTAAAGAAAGCAAGGTAGCGGATATTCATAGAGAAGATTCCGTGAAAGAGGCTTTTGAAAAGTTGTTTTTGAATTATCCTTCCGATAAAGCGGACATGAAGTTTGCTTATAAAGAAAAGGGAGAACAATTTAAAATAGATACAACTTTGGAACTCTTTATTACGGCCAAGGAAATGGCCAAAGAGTTATATGGAGAAGATGGTGCTCAAGATGCCACGAAAAAAGGTTTGATACAGCAAATTTATTTGTTTGAAAAGTGCATGGAAGAAGGAGAGAATTGCGAAGAACTCGGACTTGAAAGTTGTGACAGCGGCGACGGTGGCGATGGTTCTTCCGAATCAGCTTCGAGCGGCGATAACGAGGAAAAAGAAGATAATGTATGTTTTTGGAATAATGCTCTCAAGGTAGTACAAATATATAACAAACTGATGCGTTATAACGAATATCTGACTTCTATGCAGGCACAGTTCTATGCGGCTATGAGTATTGATAACGCGGCCAGAATAAAAGAATACAAAAAAGATAAAAATGAAAAAACCGGTCGGCAATATTTCAGTAAAATAAATGAA
>JAGDBT010000016.1 GCA_017958895.1 Alphaproteobacteria bacterium
CCGAATAACATTCGTTCATCTCGCAAAAACGAGCGGCATTCCATAATTTTGTAGCAAAATTACGATACCCTTGAATACGCGAATCGGAAAGATTTATATCTCGTCCTTGTGTTTCCGACGAGGCCATGAAAAAGCGCAGAGCATCGGCCCCGTATTTTTCAATGGTTTCCATCGGGTCAACCGTATTGCCTTTTGACTTACTCATTTTACGTCCCTGTTCGTCACGAACCAAACCGTGAATATAGCATTTTTCAAACGGCACGCGTTTCATCATATACATACTCATCATCATCATTCTGGCAACCCAGAAGAAGATAATATCAAACCCCGTAACCAAAACGCTGGTCGGATAAAAGGTTTTTAAGTAATCGGTTTGTTCCGGCCAACCCAAAGTAGAAAAGGCCCACAAGCCTGATGAAAACCATGTATCCAACACATCGGTCTCGCGGCGCAATTCAACGTGCTTGCCATAATATTTATCGGCCGCCGTTTGCGCTTCTTCTTCATTTTCTTCACAGAAAACATGTTCGTCCGGACCATACCAAATCGGCATTTGGTGTCCCCACCACAACTGGCGGGAAATACACCACGGCTGAATATTATTCATCCATTCAAAATAAACTTTTTCATAACTTGCCGGAACAAATTTCATCTCTCCGTCACGAACCACCCTTTTGGCTTCCACCGCCAATTTAGGGGCATCAACAAACCATTGATCCGTCATATACGGCTCAATAACCACGCCGCTGCGGTCACCGTAAGGAATTACCATCGGATGGTCTTCAATCTTTTCCATCAATCCGAGTTCTTCAAGTTTTTCTATGGTTTTTACTCTGGCTTCCTGAGTCGTCATACCGGCAAAAGGTGTATTTTCGTTCAACGTTCCGTTCGAATTTAAAATATTTACGAGCGGCAAATCATGACGTTTTCCGACTTCAAAGTCATTAAAATCGTGAGCCGGAGTAATTTTAACCGCTCCGGTCCCCTTTTCCGGATCGGCATGCTCATCACCGATAATCGGTATCACCTTGTTTATTATCGGCAAGATACAATTTTTACCGATTAAATGTGCCAACTTCGGATTATCTTTGGAAACGGCAACTGCCGTATCACCGAACATGGTTTCCGGTCTGGTGGTGGCAATATGTATAAATTCGTTAGGATTTTCCTCCAACGGATATTTATAATAATACATTTTGCCCACGGTTTCCTTTTGAACAACTTCCAAATCGGAAACGGCGGTTTCCAAAGACGGATCCCAGTTTACCAGCTTTTTGGCTTTATAAATCAAACCGTCTTTATATAACGAAACAAAAATTTTGCGTACGGCACGAGAAAGCCCTTCATCCATGGTGAATCTTTCGCGCGACCAATCACATGAAGCCCCTAAACGGCGCAGTTGTTTACAAATCGTACCACCGGATTTTTTCTTCCATTCCCAAACTGTTTCAATAAATTTTTCTCGTCCCAAGTCATGGCGGGTTAAGCCTTCTTTGGCCAGATTGCGCTCAACCACCATCTGGGTTGCTATGCCGGCATGGTCGGTTCCCGGTTGCCATAAAACCTTTTTGCCCAACATACGATTGTAACGAATTAAAATATCCTGCAAGGTATTATCCAGGGCATGTCCCATATGCAGAACCCCGGTAACATTCGGCGGCGGAATCACAATGGAAAAGGCCTCTTTGTCTGAACGCATATCAGGCTTAAAATAACCGTTATTTTCCCAAATTTCATAAATTTTTTCTTCAAAATCCTGCGGATTATAATTTTTTTCTAACATTTTTATTTCCCATTATTTAAAATTGTTGCACGTTTTTATACAGATAAAAGAGGAAGAAAAGTCCCTTAGACCGCATTATCTTCCTTTACGCGCACTCGGACAACCCCTTTTGATTGGCGATTTTTAAAATAGTTGCGATATTTTTTCATTATCTTTTTTGCCACATCATCAAAATTCCACATTCCGGAACTATAAGGTATATCCTCACGATTTACAAGCATATTTTTAGAAAGCGTAACTACTTCATCATCAGTGTTGAAAAACGAGTTAAAATAAGCCTTACGTTCCTTTTCCAGAACGGCTTCTCTGATTGATTGCAAAATATCGTCCATAGACGGTTCTTCAAGTTCTTCCATAAAATTATGCCCTGAAATTAAATGTCTCAGGGCATAATAGCAAAACTTGTTTTAATTATCAATACGTTTATTCATCTATTGACAATGTCAACCATTTGCCTTTGGTATTTTCATAATTTTTTTCCGCATCATAATGCTTAACATCCAAATTCAGCTTTTCTGCCGTCAAATTACCCATAGAACTTAACAACTGCAAGCCTGAAACATAATAGTCATGACGCGCTTTAACTTCATTAACCTGCGAAGCTAATAAGGTTTGATATGCATTCAAAACATCCAAAACCGTACGATTTCCCAAAGCTTCTTCTTTTTGCGTACCCTCCAAAGCAATAGATGAAGCTTTTACCTGTTCTTTAATAGAAGAAATACTGGATTTACTGGCCTGCATCATTTCCCAGCTGGCCGTAACTCCGGAAACAACCGCCCGCTCGGCTTCCTGTAAAGCCTCTTGTGCGGCCCAACGTTGATATTTGCTTTTACGAATATTAGCTCTGGTAGCACCGCCGGCATATAACGGCATAGTCATGTTAACCGTATATTCCGTAGCATTGGTTGACGGATTCTTCATCACATGCGAAGATACCGTTCTCTTTCCTGAAGCAGCCGTAAAACCGACCTCCGGCAAAAGAGCTCCCTCCTGACTTTTAACATTATACTCCGCCGCCCGCAATGCCTTTTGCGCCGCAGAATATACATAGTTATTTTCTTTGGCATAATTCAAAGCCGAGTCAAAATCAGACGGAAATCTTTCTTGCAGATTTTCCGGAAAAACCACATTTTCAGGGTTTTTACCGATAATGCGCAAATAACTGTCTTTGGAAATTGCCAAATTACCTTCTGCCGAAACCAAATCGGCTTGAGCTTGCGCATAACTGGCTCTTGATTGTGCCACGTCCGTGCGAGTAACTTCTCCCACATTATAACGAGCCATTGTTTCATCAAGCTGTTTTTTGAGCAGTTGTTCGTTATTCTTCTGCAACTTTACAATCGCCTCATCACGTACCACATCCAGATATGCCGTTGAAGCATCAAGCAACACGCTTTGTTCAACCGCATTCAAATTCTCTAATTCGGCTTTGGCACTATTATCAGCGGCTTTTACGGCATTATAGGTCTGAAATCCGCTGAATAATGACTGCTTTACGACTCCGTTATAACCGCGGCTGAAATGGTCATGTCTTTTTTGCCAGGTCGTACGACTGTGTGTATCGCTGTAATCGGCACTGACTGCCACGGTCGGTCTGAAACCGGAACGGGCCAAAGCGGCATTTTCGTTAGCCACTCCGCTGCTTGCTCTTTCACCATGCAATGTAGGATTGGTATTATAGGCCTCACTCATGGCTTCAAAAATCGTATCGGCATTGGCTGACGAATTTATCGTCGCACTTAACAATGCCGACAATAAAAATGTTTTTGCAACTTTCATTGTTTACTCTTTCTGTTACTAAAACCCTATTCTCCTTATAATTCCTTTTTTCTTAAAAATGACTTAAAAAAATTCGGATAACCTGTAAACATCTCTTCAATTAATTCAGAAGACTGTTATATTGTTAAATAAATTTCAATTAATTTTATCATATCTTTAAGCTGACACGCTAACGGGAGAAAGACAGTGAACGAAAACAAAAATGCCCTTAATGAAATGGACCAGGCTCGTTTAAAATTAAATATTGAGCACTACATCAAGTATTTCATTGGTAAAAGAACCTGCGAGATAACCAAAGAAGAGGCCTTTACCGTAATAGCTTTGGCCGTTCGTGAATTTGCCATGGATAAAATGTATGAAACCATAGCTCGCTATAACAAAGTCGGCTCAAAGAGAATCTATTATCTGTCCATCGAATACTTAATCGGACGTTCTTTGGAAAACAATCTCTACAATCTCGGCTTATACGACACCTTACGCGATATCAAAATTGAAGGTTTTCCGGACATCTCTTTACAAGATATTTTTGATGCCGAATATGACCCGGCATTGGGTAACGGCGGCTTGGGACGATTGGCTGCCGATTATTTGGATTCCATGGCTTCTTTGGGAATTCCGGGATTCGGATACGGAATTAACTATCAATTCGGTTTGTTCAAACAAAAATTCGAAAACGGTTATCAGGTAGAACAGGCCGACAGTTGGTTGGAAGAAAATTCTCCTTGGCAGTTTGCCCGTTACGACCGTACCGTAAGCATTCCTATCGGCGGACATGTCGAAATGTACACCAAGCCGAACGGCAAAACCGGCTATATTTGGGCCGATACACATCGTTTATATGGCGTTCCTTACGATTTTCCGATTGTAGGTTTTGACGGAAAATCCGTAAACTATTTGCGCCTTTTCTCAGCCAAAACCGATGAACAATTAGACTTGAATGTCTTCAATAACGGCGGTTATATGGAAGCCGTGCGAGATAAAATTCAAACCGAAACCATTTCAAAAGTTTTGTATCCTTCCGACAATGTTATTTCGGGAAAAGAGTTGCGCTTGACACAACAATATTTCTTTGTTTCCTGTGCCATTCAGGATATCATCCGGCGCTTTATGGAAAAAAGCAATGATTTCAGCAAACTTCCAGACTATGTTTGCATTCAGCTTAATGATACCCATCCGGCACTTGCCATTGCCGAAATGATGCGTCAGCTTTTGGATGTTTATAATCAGGAATGGGACGAATCTTGGGATATTGTTACCAAAGTTTTTGCTTATACAAACCATACTTTGTTGCCTGAAGCTTTGGAAAAATGGAGCAGCAAAATCATCGGTCGCATTCTGCCGCGGCATTTGCAGATTATTTATGAAATCAATCGTCGCTTTATGGAATTTGCCCGCAGTAAATTCGGTGATGATACCTATAAACTGGGAAAAGTAGCGATTGTTGACGGCGAAGGCGACAGCCAGGTTATTCGTATGGCTAACCTTTCCATTGTCGGCTCTTTCTCCGTTAACGGTGTTGCAAAATTGCACTCCGAACTGGTTAAAAAAACCTTGGTTCCGGAATTTTATGAGCTTTGGCCGGAAAAATTTACCAACGTAACCAATGGCATTACACCTCGTCGTTGGCTTGTTCATGCTAACCATCTGCTTTGCGATTTGATTTGCGATAAAATCGGAAAAGACTGGATTGTAAATCTTGATAAACTCAGAGATTTGGAACCTTTGGCAACCGATAAAACTTTTGCAAAAAATTTCATGGATATAAAAAAGCAAAACAAAAAACGGTTGGTGCGCAATGTTTATAAAGCAACCCATATTATGATTGATCCGAAAAGCATGTACATTGTTCATGCCAAACGAATCCATGAATATAAGCGCCAACTCATGACTATTTTACAGGTCGTCGGCGATTATCTTGCCATCATTAACGACCGAAAACACCCGCTTACCCCGAAAACTTATATCTTCGCCGGCAAAGCCGCACCTTCGTACACTTTTGCAAAACTCATTATTAAACTCATTAATAATGTGGCAAAAGTCATAAACGAAGACGACCGTGCAAACGAATATTTGAAAGTTGTCTTTATTCCTGACTACAAAGTTTCGGTGGCGGAATATCTTATACCGGCAGCCGATATAAGTTGTCAGGTATCAACGGCCGGCTTTGAAGCCTCCGGCACCAGTAATATGAAGTTTGCCTTAAACGGTGCCTTAACCGTCGGCACTTATGACGGTGCAAATATTGAAATAAGAGAAGCTGTCGGCGCCGATAATTTTTATTTATTCGGTCTTACCGAAAATGAAATACGTCAAAAACGTTTGAGTTATAATCCTCGGGAAATTTATGAAAAGTCGGAATATATCAAACGTATCCTGAATGCAGTCAATTCAACAATGTTTGCCGACAGCAATTACCCTCAGCAGTTCAGTCCGATTGTTGATTCTCTTTTAAACAGCGATTATTACTTTATTCTGGCTGATTTAGAGGCCTTCAATGATGCCATTCACAAAGCCGAAAAAGATTATACAAATGCAGAATTGTGGGCAAAAAAAGCCATATTGAATGTTGCCAGAATCGGCAATTTCTCAAGTGACCGTTCCATTATGGAATATGCAAAAAAGATTTGGCACATCAAACCGGTTGATTAAAGAAAAAAAACACAAAAAAACTCCGACTGGGAAGTCGGAGATTTTTTTGATTAACAATAAAACAATAACCAAGGAGTAGTAATCAGAAGAACTGGCAGCTACCGACTCTCCCGTGTCTTAAGACAAAGTACCATAGGCGATGAGAGGTTTAACGTCCGAGTTCGGAATGGTATCGGGTGGGACACTCTCGCTATTACCACCAGTTCATCA
>JAGDBT010000140.1 GCA_017958895.1 Alphaproteobacteria bacterium
TAATTTGGACGATGCAAAAGATGTCGAGAGTTTTGTTCATAACACTGTATTTAAAGATGAAAAGCCAAACGAAGTTTCTTTGGAAGATATTAAGCCGTGCACTTTTCAGCCAAGAACAGAGTTCAATGCCGAATCTTTGCAAGTGTTGGCAGATTCGATAAAAGAAAAAGGTGTTTTACATCCGCTATTGTTGCGTCATAAAAGCGATTACTATGAGATAGTTGCGGGAGAACGTCGTTGGCGGGCGGCACAAATGGCCGGTTTGCAGACGGTTCCGGCAATAATAAAGGATTTAAGCGATCAAGAAACTCTGGAGCTTGCACTCATAGAAAATTTGCAAAGAGAAAATCTTTCGGCCATTGAAGAGGCGGAAGGATTTAACAGATTGGTAAACGATTATGATTATACGCAAGAAAATTTGGCGAAAATAATCGGAAAATCAAGAAGCTATATAGCAAATACTTTGCGTTTACTCGGTTTGCCGGAAGCCATAAAGGAGTTGGTCAGAAAGAATAAACTTTCTGCCGGACATGCGAGATGTTTGGTCGGTTGTCCGCTGGCAAATGAAGTGGCAGAAAAAATTATCACAAAGGAATTAAGTGTCAGAGAAACCGAAAAATTGGTGGCTTCTTTGAAAAACGGTTTTCCTAAAAAACAGCCGAAAATTACGGATTTTGACTTGCAACGTTTGGTGACGGATTTGGAGCGAAAATTAAACCTAAAAGTCAAAATTAATGCTAGTAAAAACGGAAAAGGTAGTGTAACATTGAAGTATAACAATCCGGCGGAATTAAGCGCCATTTTGGATATATTGGAACAACGTTAAGGGAGTATGAAAATGTCTGCAATATTGGATATGATGTTGGAAAATTGCAAAAAAGCCGGATATTATCCGACCGAGAATATCGAAAAAATCGCCCGTGCCAAAAATATGATGTTCGGTGAGGCGGAATGGCGTCGTTGCCCGTGTGACGGCAGTAATGAAAAGAGATATTGTATTTCGGAATTATGCCGCAGCGATATCGAAAGAGACGGAATTTGTCATTGTCGCTGCTATAAAAAGGTCGGTACGGACAATAAATAAAAATTTTAAGCGATTCGGATTATGAAAGACCCTAAATTCATCAATTTAAGAGTGCATACGGCATATTCTTTGTCGTTGGGAGCCATTCCGGTTTCCAAGCTGATGCATAAGTTGCATGAGTTAAAGGTTCCGGCATGTGCCATAACCGACAGAGGCAATCTGTTCGGCGGTAAATGTTTTTCAAAATATGCTGCGGACGAGGGCATTAAACCTATTTTAGGTTCCGAATTGAGCATACATAATGAAGATTCTGAGAATTTGGCCCTATCAAAAGGCTATGAATTGGAGCCGGACAGAATTATCATATTGGTGAAAAACGAAAATGGTTATAAGTCGCTGATGAAACTGTTTCATCGTTATTACCTGGATAATATGGAAAACAGCATCTATCCGCAAATAACCAAAAAAGACCTGCTAGAACATTCCGACGGATTAATTTGCCTGACTGGTGGCTACGAAGGTCCTTTAGGTCGTTTGATTTTGCAAAACAGGCGGGCCGATGCGGAAAAGTATTTGTGCGAATTAAAAGATATCTTCGGCGATCGTTTGTATATGGAAATTTCACGCGTAGGTTATGAAGAAGAGAAAATAACCGAGCCGGTTTTTATTGAACTCGCTTATAAATACGATATTCCGCTCGTAGCAACCAACGATGTTTTCTTTTTTGATGA
>JAGDBT010000141.1 GCA_017958895.1 Alphaproteobacteria bacterium
CCTTTGCAAAACGGCAGAGGTAACAACAAATCATCCCAGTTTCGACTGATGATTATGGCGTGCGCAAAACTGTAAGTAACGGCCAAAATCGGCTTGCCGCTTTTTTTTGCATAAAACAACGGGCTCATTTTTAATTGCATACTCGGACCACGCGGACCATCCGGAATAATGGCAATACTGCTACCCTTCTTCAAATCTCTCATTAAAGCCAAAGCGGATTCAAAAGCATTTTTATTGGTTGAACCTTTAACATTTTCAATGCCGTATTTGGCGAGAATGTTGGCACTTATATTGCCGTCACGAGATGGTGATACCAAAGCTTTTATTTTGTGTGCCCTATCCCAAAAATACGGCATTTCCAAAGTTCTGCCGTGCCAAGCAATTACGATAATGCTACCGTATTTTTCAAGACTTCCGTAAAAATCTTCGGCACCTATGATATCTTGCCAACGGGTGGTTTTTCCGACAAAACGAAAGTAGTAATAAGCAACACTTGCTAAAAACTTTTCAACAATTACTTTTCTGCAAAAAGTGCTAAACCAGTTCTTCTCCATTTTTTCCCACCATTAGTCCTTTTTTTTCATCATACAGAAAATTTTGAGAAATACAATCTGAAAAAATAAAATTTCAGTTTTTTTTTGGTAATTTTATGCTTAAATGATACTATGTTTTGTGAGGTTTAAAAATGGATGCCCGTTATTTAAATGATGAAGAATTGCAAAAAGAACTGTCACGTTGCTTGCAATGTGCGGCAAAACCTTGTCTGAAGGCTTGTCCGGTTAAGTGTTCGCCATACGATTTTATTAAGGCCGCAAAATCAAAAGATTGGAAAACTGCCGCAAGTCACATTTCGGAGCATAATCCTTTGGGAGAGATTTGCGGTTTGGTTTGTCCGGATAAATTTTGTGTGCAATATTGCGTTCGGGCGCAGGTTGATAAAGCAATTGCCATACCGGCCGTACAAGCCAGTATTATGAAGAAAAACAGAGAAATAAATCAAAATCCGTCAGTGCAAAACATTAAAGCAAACGGCAAAAAAGTTGCGGTAATCGGTTTCGGACCGGCCGGCATGGGAGCGGCAAGCAAGTTGTTGGCAAACGGCTTTTCCGTAACGGTTTTTGAAAAAGAAAAAATTTTCGGCGGGGCATTAAACCTTATTCCTTCGTATCGTTTGCCGAGAGAGGTTGTGCAATACGAATGTCAAAAATTTATGCAAAATCCATTATTTGAAGTGCGTTTTTCCACAATGATAACGGATTACGGCAAACTGTTGCAGGAGGGTTTTGCGGCAGTTATAGCGACCGTGGGAGAGCAGAAAAAACGCGAACTGAAAATCAAAGGGGCGGAATTTGCGATTGACTATAATGATTATTTGGCCAATCGGGAAAAATACAGAACTCAAGGTGCAGTGGCAGTTATAGGTGGCGGTTCGACAGCGGTTGATTGTGCTGTTTGTGCATCTTTGAGCGGCGCTTCAGCAGTAGAAATGTTTGTGCGTCGCGGGGCGGAAAATATGCGCATAACGGCCGAAGAAAAGCAAATTTTGATGAAATACGGCATAAAAGTTTCTAACTTTACAAGGCCGGCGGAAATTATAAAAAATAATGATGAATTTACTTTGTTAACTTTGAAAACTTGTTTTGATAAAGACGGAAATTTGCAGGATGTAAACGATTGCCCGAATCATAACGGTGAGTGGAAATATATCATAAAAGCGTTAGGAAATGTGCGCGATAAAGAACCGGAAAATAAACAGGGAATATATTATGCCGGAGATTATGTGAACGGCAGTTCCACGGTTGTTGAGGCTATAGCTTCCGGAAAAAAAGTCGCAGAGGAAATTATAAATAAATACGCCGATTAATCCACCGGTTGATTTTCTCGCAGCTGTTGTTTTATTTCACCGATTTTGAAATAACCTGTTTTGCTGAATTTATGAATATAATAAAAGTATCCGCAAGCTACCAGAATACCCGAGGCAACCCAAGAGAGCGGGCCGGCATACATTATGCCGCGATAGCCGATGACGACGGCCAAATATTTGGCGGCAAACGAGCGCACAATAAGTTCTGTTAAACTGGAAAGAACCGGAAGTAACGGTTTGCCCATACCTTGTATGGTGTTGCGAAAAACAAAAATCAAACCGAAGAAAAAATAGAACAAGGTGCTGATTAACAAATATTGTCTGCCGACCTCGATAATAAGAGCGGTATTATTGGCTTGTGAGGTTTCTCCGGTATCAATAAACATGGCAATCATAGATTCTCCGATTTGGCGAATCAACAAGAATCCGAAAACGCTTAAAATAATTAAGATAATAAAGGCGTATCCCACACCTTTGCGAATGCGAGACAACAATCCGGCTCCCCAATTTTGTGCCGAATAAGTAGCCATAGCCAGTCCGAGAGCTATAATCGGTTGGGTGGCAAATTGTTCAACTCTGAAAGCGGTGGAAAAAGCGGCAATTATATCGGTACCGAAGGAGTTACAAACACTTTGAACAATCATTATGCTGAAAGATAATATGGAATATTGCAGGGCCATGGGAAAAGCCAGATTTATATGTTCGCGCATAATCTCGGGTTCATAGCGCATATATTTTTTTTGCAACCGTAAAAGCGGAAATTTTTTCCACATATAAATAAAACAAATTGTCAGCGATATAATATTGGCAACAAGCGTTCCGGCCGCCGAGCCGACTATGCCCCAACGAAATTCTTTTATAAATATAAAGTTGAGAACGATGTTAATCAGCGAGCAGAAAATCAAAAAATACAGAGGAGTTTTGCTGTCTCCCAAAGCTCTGATAAAACCGAAAAGCAAATTATAAAGAATAATGAAAGGGTAGCTGCAGATAAGCACAAACATAAAATCATAAGCCAGAGAAAATATTTCTTGCGGAATATTCATGATTCGCAAAATATCTCCCAGGAAAAATAATAATCCGACGGTCATCAGGATACTTAATGTTAAGCAAGCCAATAAGCAGTGAAACACGGATTTTTGTACTCCGTTGTAATCTTTTGCTCCGAAATATTGGGCGGTCAGAACGGTTAAACCGCCGGTAAATCCGAAAGCAATCATTAAAAATACCATATAAATCGGAGTTGAAGCTCCGACCGCCGCTAAGGCATTGACACTGATTAAATGACCGACAATTATCATATCGGAAATTTGGTATAATTGCATAAACAAATTGCCAAGCAAGAGCGGAATGGCAAATTTTATGATAAGTGTCAGCGGATTGCCGATGGTTAAATCGTTTATCATTGATAAAAACCTCTAAAAAGTATGTGTATTTATAATCAATTCGCCGTAAATGTAAATAAAAATTATCAAAAAGTTGAAGGTGTTGATAAAAAAAAACTCAATCTAACCGCTTGAAATTAAATGTTTAATTTAATTTTTTTTATTTTTTACAAAAAAGTGCTTGATTTAAAAATTATTAATGTGTATAAACAATTCACGGTTGACGGGCGATTAGCTCAGCTGGAAGAGCATCTCGTTTACACCGAGAGGGTCGGGAGTTCGAACCTCTCATCGCCCACCAATAAAAAGGCAGTCTTCGCAAGAGGCTGTTTTTTTTGTTTTTAAACGATATTTCGGAGAGGTTCAAACTCCCTCGGGAGTTCACTTGCGTTCTAACAATTGCGGCGCGCGAATGTAATTCGGCTGGCAATTGTTGAACGCTACACCTTACAAAATAAAAACAACATTTAGAGGTTGTTTTTATTTTTCAGCCGGGGTCTCATCGCCCACCAATAAAGAAGCAGTCTTTACAAGAGGCTGTTTTTTTTATGTCGAGTAATATACAAAAAAGGTCTTCCGATTAGGGAAGACCTTTTTTGTTATTGTGTAACGATATTATTTCAAAATCTTAGAAACAACACCGGCACCTACCGTATGACCGCCTTCACGAATAGCGAAACGTAAACCTTCGCTCATCGCAATCGGGTTCAACAAGGTTACCGTTATGGTTACATTATCTCCAGGCATTACCATTTCCGTGCCTTCCGGTAATTTAATCGTACCGGTTACATCGGTCGTACGGAAATAGAATTGCGGACGATAGTTGGAGAAGAACGGAGTATGACGTCC
>JAGDBT010000142.1 GCA_017958895.1 Alphaproteobacteria bacterium
CCGTAATTTTGTCGGCATCTTCCGTAACATGGGCGTTGGTAACCGCATATCCGTCATCACTGATTATGATTCCCGCCCCCAAAGATTGTTCATCTTCGCGGTCCGCAATCACACTGACAACGGTCGGATTAACCGCGGCTATAACATCCTCAAGATGTTCCGGTTGCGCTTGAGTTTTGTTTATCAAAAGAAAAAACGAGACAACGACAATAACAATTTTTTTCATAGTTTTAGTTCAGTCCTTTGCTGTTTTTGAAATATTTCAGAAAATCCGAATCCGGAGACAAAACCAGAGAGGTATCATCTGAAGAAAGTGATTGGCGATAAGCCGTCAGAGAACGATAGAAATCATAGAATCCCACATCTTGTCCCACGGTTTCGTTCCATAATCTGACCGCCTCTTTATCTCCTTCGCCGCGAATTATTTGAGCGTTCTTTTCCGCTTCGGCAACAATAATTGTTGCTTCCTTGTCGGCCTTAGCGCGAATATTCTGCGCTTCCTGTTGCCCTTTGGCGCGAAATTCTTTGGCATCACGCTGTCTTTCGGTTTTCATCCGGTCGTTAATGGCTTGCATAACTTCAATTGGCAAATCGGCTCTGCGAATTCTTACATCGGCCACGCTGACACCGATAGCCTCGGCATCTTTTTTAACCGTGGCACTGATATCATTCATAATTTGCGTACGTTGTTCCGATAAAAGCTCGGTCAAGGTTACGCGTCCCAATACTTTACGCAACGAGGAGTTCACGATTTCCGCCAACTTACTGCGTGCCTGAATTTCCGTACGCACCGTTTTGTAAAACTTCAGCGGATCAATTATTTTATAACGAGTAAAACTGTCAACATCCAAACGCTTTTTATCATTCAGTACCACTTCTTGCGCCGGCGGATCCAAATTCAACAATCGGGCATCATAAAAAATAACATTCTGCACAAACGGTACCTTAAATTTCAATCCGGCCTCCCGAACCACTCTCACCGGTTCACCGAATTGTAAAACAATAGCCTGTTCCGACTGATAAACCACATAGGCCGAACTTAAAATCAAAATAATCAATGCGGCCATCACGACGGCGCCAACCTGAAAAATCATACTTTTAGTCATTTTCTACTCCTTTGCCGCTTGCGTATTTAAGGTTAAAACCGGCAATAAATTACCCTTTTGCGAAGGATCTATGATCACCTTTTTAGCCTTTTGCAAAACATCTTCCATAGCGTCTATATACATTTTGCGAATCGTAACTTCTTTGCCTTCCTTGTAGGCGGCATAAACCGAAGCGAATCGCTTAGCCTCACCTTCTGCCTTATTAACTGTGGCAGCTCTGTAAGCTTCGGCATCTTGAGTTACCTGTGCCGCACGACCTTTGGCCTTTGGAATAACTTCGTTCCGATAGGCTTCCGCTTCGTTTTTGAAACGTTCCATATCAGCCTTGGCACGTTGTACTTCGTTAAACGCATCAACGACTTCTCTCGGCGGATCGGCCTTTTGCAACTTAACCCGTACGATTACGATACCGGCTTGAAATTCATCAAGCACTCTTTGTAATTCCGCTTTGGTTTCATCTTCAACTTTACCGCGGTCACCGGTAATAATCGGCTGCATCTCAGATTGTCCGACGATTTCACGCAACACTGATTGCGCCGCCACGCTTACCGTTTCATCCGGACTGCGGATACTGAACAGATAATCTTTGGCATCTTTAATTTTCCATACCACCGTAAGATTGATATCAACAATATTTTCATCGCCGGTCAGCATATGGCTTTCCGTAAAGGCATTGTTGCGATAATCACGAGATTCCGCCGCGCCCAAATTTATGCTTCGTTCCTGCGAAACATTAACCTTTATTACCTCTTCTATCGGAGCAGGTAAATGATAATGCAAACCGGCTTCCGTAGTGTCATAGTATTTGCCGAACCGCAACACCACACCTTCTTCGCTCGGTTGCACCTGATAAAAACCGCTGCATACCCACAAAATAAGCAACAACAGCAAACCGTATTTAATATACGACCACCAATTATCTTTCGGTTTTTGCGTCATTATTCTCAAGCGGCTCGATAATTTGGATTTGGAAAGATTCTCAAAATTCCAAACTTCTCCGCCTTCATTCCAAGGATTATTGTTATTTGCCATAATTCTTTCCTTTTATTTAACCTTTCTTGCCTTAAGATAATTCATCTGTAAAACAAATACAACAAACTGTTAATTTATATCCACATCGGAAACAAAACATGGTTAATAACGAGATTAAAGCTTTTGTACAACAATATTATCCGGCCGAAAATATCGCGGAAATAAAAATTATCGATAATCGTCTGATTATTGAAATTAAAAATTTGGCGGAAAATTCCGAGACCTCTGCCGAGTTAAAACAAAAAATGCGGCAACTTTTTCCGCAATACAAGACTTCCGTAATTTTCAGCGAAGAAAAAATCGTCGATTTAGGTGTGCAAGCCATTGAAAAATGGCACATTCCGAGAGTTAAAAAAATCATCGGCGTGGCTTCCGGAAAAGGTGGTGTCGGAAAATCAACCACCGCCGTAAATCTGGCTTTAGCGTTGGCTAATCTCGGTAAACGGGTGGCACTTTTGGATGCCGATATATACGGTCCGTCCGTTCCCACCATGCTCGGTTATGAAGCCGAACCTTTGTCTTCCGATGACGGTCAGACTTTTATCCCTTTTAACGAATACGGCATAAAATCAGTTTCTATCGGCTCTTTGATAGACCGCAACACACCGCTGATTTGGCGCGGGGCGAAAGCCTGCGGTGCTTTGGAACAACTGGCCACCCAAACTGTTTGGGGCGATACCGATATAATGGTCATAGATATGCCGCCCGGCACGGGAGATATTTTGATTACCTTGTCGCAACGTATTGATTTTGCCGGCATTGTTATAGTTTCCACTCCTCAGGATATCGCGCTTATCGATGCCATCAAAGGAGTGAATATGTTTAAGCAAATCGGCACGCCGGTGTTGGGTATTGTGGAAAATATGAGTTATTTCGTTTGTCCGCACTGCGGCAAAGAAACCGATATTTTCGGGCATCACGGAGCACGGCAAACTGCCGAACGTTTGGGTGAAAATTTTCTCGGGGCTTTACCTTTGGATGCGCAAATCAGAGAAAATTCCGATAACGGAACTCCGATAGTTGCCGTAAATCCGGACAGTCCGCATACCAAAGCTTATGAAAAAATTGCTGCCGAAATCATAAAACGAATCGGCTAAAAGGAATAAACATGAAAAAAACGGGCTACAAACTGGCAGAAACTCAAAGCAAATTCGGCCAATTTTATCAAAAAAATCTCCGCGATATTTATCAGCAATTGGAACCGAAAAGGTTTAAGTATATCCGTCGTTTTTTTATAACCGCCGTTATCGGTCTGTTTTTAATCGGTTCATTGCTTTTGCTTTGCTCAAGCGGCTATATCAGCCCCAAAGTTTATGAATCGGAAGGCTTTATAAAACTGGCAATGATTGCTTTGTGCTGTTTCGGAGTGGCTTTATACACGCCTTTTCATCAATATCGCACCGAAACAAAATCTCGCGTAATGAGAAAAATATTATCATTTTGGGGCGATTTTAAATATTTTCACGAGCAGAACATTATCGGCACCTCGCTGATTAAAGATTCGGAATTGTTCACTTATTTCAATCGCGAAGAAATTGACGATGCTTTTCGCGGCACTTACAAAAATGCAAGCCTTGAGGTTTCCGAGCATAATCTGCGCATTCATGGCAATAAGGGCGATACCAACATCTTCAAAGGAATTTTTATTTTGCTTGACTTTAATAAAAAATTTGCCGGTAAAACTTTGGTGTTAAGCAGAGCGCGCTTGTGGCAATTGTTGCTTAACAATCCGATTTTATTTTTTGTTCTTGTGGGCGTTTCAATAGCACTGATGATTACTTCTCATTATATCCTTATCGGTCTGACGGATTGGCGGGTTTTGTTTTTTATTTTTCTGCCACCGCTGGTTGTCGGTTTCATAATATACGCGATATGGAAAAAAATTAAAAAACCGCGCGCCACGCAAAAAGTTATTTTAGAGGGAATACCTTTTCTGAAACGTTGGAAAGTTTTTACCGACAATCAAATAGAAGCGCGTTATATTCTTACACCGGTTTTAATGGAAAAAATAACGGAATTAAAAAAGCTTTTTCACGGACATTGTATCGATTGCAGCTTTTTTGATAATAAACTTCTTATTGCCGTACACACCCGCAAAAATTTGTTTGAAACAACTTCACTTTTTGTGCCGGCCTTAAGCTATCATAAAGTTCGTCAGGTGATAAACCAATTGCACAGTATTTTTTCGGTTATAGAGCTTTTGGATTTGCCTGAAAAATAAACTTGACCGATTGGCTCTTTAGTGCTACAATCGTGCCTTGAGGAGTGAGATAATCATGGCTAAAACAAAAACCGTATATTTGGAATATCTGCCACAATTTTCGGCTTACGGAATTGCAAAAGATGTCATATCCAAACTCAAAGATGAGGGCTTTATCGCCGATATTCGTCTGCCGGAAAGCGAAACCGTAAAATCTGTCAAAAATGCCCCTACCATGGGCTTTTTACTCGGTCAGGATAAAGATGCTGACGGCAAAGAATATTATTCCATCGGTCAAACTTATCTTACAACACTTCTTAATACCGGGGCAAACTTAAAATTCTTAGACTACGAAAATTCTTATAAACAAATGAGCTCTTGCCACGGAGCAATTTTGCCGGGCGGTGCTTTCAGCAATCCGGAAAGTTTTTATATTGACGGGAAAACGTTGGGAGATAAGGAAGGTAAACGCTATTTTGCTTATCGCGCCGTTATTGCGGAAGCTTACAAAAAACACAAACCTCTGCTCGGAATTTGTGCCGGTGCGCAAATGATCGGGGCCTTGCTCGGCGGCATGAAAATGTATCGCAACTTAAGGGAAGAAATACCTCATCCGGCCGTTCACAAACCGCAAAGCGAAAACGATGTGCGTATTCACCGTATCAAACTCCTAAAAAATTCGCCGCTTTCAAACATCATGGGCTTGCCGGCCGATGAAGAGTATGTGCTGATAAATTCTCGGCACAATCAATCCATGGTACACAGTGCTTTACAAGATTATGTCGACGGAGAACCGAAAGTAAAAATGACTGTTTATGCTATTTCCGATGACGACGGTATTCCGGAAATTTGGGGTAATGACGATGCCGGAATTTTATGTGTGCAAGGACATCCGGAAGACTTAGCGGCAGTCGGTGATAAAAAAATGCAAAAATTATACGATTATGTTGTGCAAAAATCCCTTGATTTTAAGCAAAAACAGGCTCAAAAAACCTCAAAATCAAAATTGCAAAATCGGCAAAAAGATTCAAACTTCCGATAGTTACCTTTTAAAGGTTAACAAATTGTTACTTTTCCCTAAAAAAATCTGCATTTATGCCTAAAGTTATACTTGACTTTCACGCGCGCGTAAGATAGAATGACTGCTATTATGGTTGTTAGTGTAACTTTTTAGGGGACTTTTATCATGCGCTATACAGATTCTGCTATTGGTTTGTTGACCAGACAATATCGAAGTGTTTTAAGAAAATGTTTTTTGATTAATATGGGCTTATTTGCTTTAGGCCTGAGAACTGCCAAAGCCGAGCCGGTAACCATGCCGACCATTGACTATCTCAACACCAAAGTTGCGGAATATATGGCCGATCATAATACCTACGACCTATCGACAACCAAAGGAACCAACACCAACTATGTCATTATCGGCGGCACGCGATATTGGTACACCCCTGATGAAACCACCTCTGAAAAGAACAACGTGCTTAATTATCTGGTCAGCACAATGACAACCGACGGTGCAACCTCTGAAAATTATATCTTCAAAAAAGACAACGGCGATTCAACCTACACCTATTACACTTTCAACACAACCAATTTACCGCAAAGCGCATGGCAACCGACCGACGGCACAAGCAGTAATTACGACTATGTAACTTACAATGGCTCAACCCCGGAATATCATATTGTTACCTTCAAGAATAATGACAAGTTGGCCTGGATTGATAATGGTTCAACAGCACCGAGCGGTTATACTTGGGCTGATAACAATGTGGCAGGCAGTGATATAACCATCAGCGGTAACACCATAACCGGTGCGATTCGGATGAAAATGCCGCATAACGGTGAAACTCCGAGCACTTGGAACAGATACTTTACTTATACCTATACAGTTCCGGCGGGATATACTTTGACGCAAACCCGTATTGATAACACCATCGCCGCCGACGGATCAAATGTTCAGAATAAAGTATTTGCGAAGATTAAAAATAATTCTTCTTCTAACGGTGGGGCAATTTACAACACTGCAGATAAATCTACCGTATATATCATTGCTGACTTTATTGGCAATAATGTTTATGATGTTTCTGGTTTGAGTGCTTACGGCGGGGCGATTTCTAACTATGCTGCTAACTCATCTGCTACAGCGAGTATCGGCTCAATAGTGGGGGATTTTATCGGCAATAGAGCTACTAATGGTAGTGGTAGTGGTAGTGGTTCTGGTGGTAGCACCTACGGTGGAGCGATTTATAGTAATGGTTCTAATGCCTCAATAGGTAATATAACCGGTAATTTTATCGGTAATGAGTCTTATACTTCTCGTAAGGAGTCTAGGGAAGCTTTGGGTGGGGCGATTTTTAACTATAGTACTATTGGCAACATAACCGGTGACTTTATTGGTAATAGAGCTGCTTTTGTTGCTAGTTCAAATTATGGCGGTTCTGCCAATGGTGGAGCGATTTCTAATGTATCTGCCATCGGTAATATAATCGGTGATTTTATCGGTAATGAGGTTTATGCTACCAATTATGCCAGTGCTGCCTACGGCGGTGCGATTCAAAATTCAGCTGCTACCATTAACACTATAGTAGGTGATTTTATCGGCAACAGTGCAATCACACCGGCTTCCTCTAATACATCAGTAAAAAAATCACAAGGTGGGGCAATTTACAATACTGGTACCATTGCTAATGGTATTATCAATTCCACTTTTTTGAACAACCATGCAGAAGGCAGAGTTTCTAATACAAAAGCACAAGGCGGAGCAATTTATACCACCAAAAATATGACCTTGGTGGCAGACGGAAATTTAGCTAAAAACGGCGGTATATCCACAATTTCCGGCAACTATGTTTCTAGTGCAGGTACAACCAAAAATTACGAAGCGATTTATATTGATTCTAACACTGCAACCTTTGCCTTTAATGCGATAAACAATGGTCAGTTTCTCATCAACGACTATGTCAATGGTGCTTCAGGTTATGGCTTAACTTTTACCGGTGATAATACAGGTACGGTTAATTATAATAACAAAATTATCGGAACTCCGATTGTTAATATAAATAATGTTGACTTTAACTGGAATATGTCCGGCAACAATGTTATAGATACGAGTGCTTTGACCTCATTAACGCTTGACAACACCACGGTTGACAATACTTTGGCTATTGACTTTAATGCCACAAGCAAGACGGCAGACAAGATCACTACTACGGCGCTTTCTTCCGGCACATTAAACCTCAATACTTTGAATATCACCGGTGATTTCACAACTTGGGATGAAAACACCAAGGTTCGAATTATTCAAAACAGCAACGGAAGTTCTACTTTGCAACTGGCTCTGGATAGCAGTATCACTACTCCTGATAGGAATTTGGGGGCAAACTCCAGTACCACAACTTATGATGAAGTTGTGGCTAATACCTCATGGACCGACACTTATCAACAACACACAATAACTGGCGGCACCAAATACGGTAACTTAAATTTGGCTACCACCACTACCGAAAACGATTCTATCGGTATAACCAATATTCACATAGAGGGTGGCACCGCAACAGATACAGATATTGATACCTTATGGGCTGTTAATACATTAATTACAGGTGAACGTTCCTTTAATGCCACATCTGACGGCGAAACTTATAATGCCACTGGTAATATCGGCACTTCAACAGCAGGTACTTTAAATATTAATGGTGTTGCCGGCGGTTCGGCTGAAACTGTCAACCTCGGTAACTACACTGGTTTGGTATTGTCCAATGCCACAACTTTAAACATCAATGACGTCAGATTAACCGGTACCAATGGTAATGTTGTTTCTATATCCAACGCGAGCGCTGAACTCAATTTGGATAATGCGGACATTAACGGCAATATGTCTGTTTCGCAAGCAGCAACTTTGAATGTAAAAGATTCAATATTGAAAAACATTTCCGGTAACAGCAGCTATAAACACACGTTGAATTTGACAGGCAATAACAATTTGAATGGTACAGTCACTTATTCCAATATTAATATCAACAGTGGAATGACGACA
>JAGDBT010000143.1 GCA_017958895.1 Alphaproteobacteria bacterium
CGTTAGGCAGGAACTTTTCGGTAATGACAAAACATCGCGGAAAACAGACTTCCGAACAACTAAAAATGCAGGAAATGATACGAGATGATTAAAAAATTTTTTCATTATCTCTGCGTGATTGTTGCATGCGTACTGTGGGCTGCGCTTTTGGCAGGCGTAGTGCATTTGATGGTGATGTTTGTATATCACACCAATCCGATTATTTTTTATCGCAGCTTATCCCTTTTCTGGAATCAGGGATATATACTGCAAGGTAAAGATTTGGCTATTGTTATATTGATTTTGTTGATGATTCCTCTGTTTTTATACGGCTGTTGCCGGTTATATGGTTTTCAGTATATGAAATTGTTGACCGTGCCGCTCAATAAATTTTTTAACAGCGGTTTTGAGGGGTATGTGGCACCGGACGTTAATATAAAAAACCTAAAGATAGAGGAGAAAAAAACACTGGATCAGTTTATACAGGAAAGGTTGGATAAAGAAAAGAAGAAAATTGCCGGCAGTAATGCTGCTGATTTTCGAAAAGAAATTATTGAAAAAATACAGGAAGCGAAAAAATAACAAAATGTATTCACTTTTTTAATAATTAAAGTGTTATTATCGGAGTGAAGCAGTTTATAAAGGAACGGAGTGTACAGTTGAAATCCATATTGGTATTTCTGAGAATTTTGATTGTCGGATGTCTGTGGGGCATTGTCTTCACGGAAGGAATCCGTGTTATTATGCTGTGCAATTGGCATTTTGATATTTTTTGGCCGGATCACTGGCATCAGTTTGCCACCACATGGAGAGCCGGTTGGTTTCCGCGCGCCCCTAAAGAATGGGCTTTCATCATTTTGATTATAGTATTTTTCCCGATGTTGATTACCGGATGGTGGACTTTGTGTATGGTAGCATGGGAAGACATTATTTGGAAGATTATCAAACTTCCGTACACGCTGTATATGAAGTACGTACGCGGATATTCTCCGAGTTCTCCGGCGTCCGTCAACAATAAGTACGGGGTTGTCAAACGTAAATCTTACAAGCTGATTCGCCCTGCCGGTATCAATACCTTACGCGTACCTATTTCCGATTACGGTAATACCGCAACTTCCGCTCCGATGGCTGCACCGGCGGCATCTTCCTTCAGTTCGCCGTATTCGGCTCCGGCCGCAACACCGGCGTCTGCACCGGCAGCCAAAAAGAAAACCGATGTGGCCGCAACCATCGATCATGCCTTGTTTAAATTTGATGATGACGATGATGATGATTTTGATTTGGATATAGATTCTTTTGAAAAGACCGATATCGGCAAGAAAAAACCGGTTGAAACCAAGAATACCCGCGAATCCTCGTTTGATGACGATGATGAAGAAATCGAAAGCCGCCCGAAACGTTCAAGACAACACTTTGATTTTGATGACGATGAAGACGACGAAAGCATTGATGATGATTTTGATGACGAGCCGAAAAAATCATCTCGCGCCGCTTCTCGCCGCGACAGTAAAGAAAAACGCAGAGAACCGCGTAAGGCAACCGAAGATACACCAAAGCGCTCTCGTGCCGCCCGTGGTGATACCGAAGAAGAAACTACCGGTCGTCGGCGCAGAAATTCCGAGGAAAAAACGGCCGAGCCGTCACGCGGTCCGGTACATGACGCATTGGCACAGAAAAATTATGAAATTATCAGCAACGTTACGGTTAAAGATACGCTTATCGACTTTGTCGGTGTTTCGGAGAGTGATATTTATCTCTGTTTGGTGGATAAAGAAAGCGGTGATTGGCTGGCCGATGAAGAAATGTTTAACGGAGAAGAGCCGCTTTGGTTCTCGGAAAACAGCCATCGCGTTTCTCCGGTATGCAAACTCAACAAGGTTCGTAAGAGTATTGAAGAAGCACTTGATGAAGGCGGATTCGATCAAAGAATTACCGCCTGCGTGGTTATTCAGATGGCAAACATCATCAATGCCGACGATATGTTTGAAATATGGCGAGGTATGAAAATCGAAGTTACGCGTATCAACCGCGGCGCACCGAAAGAAATCAAACTGTTTTCTAAATTCCTGCCGGAAGCAGACGGCAGCATATCCAAGAGAAGTTTGGATAATTTGAAGAAATTATTTAAGAGTATAAAGTAGCGAGGGATATCAAATGTCAAACGAACGTGGTGAAGAATGGAAAGAATATGACAAAGCCGTTAAATGGATGCTTATTACGCTTTTTATATGCATAATTTTGAGCATTCTCTTTTTCATTTTTTGCTTACCGCTGTCTTATATCGTCGGTAACGGCTTATCTAAATCTTCAACGGCTACGGTGCAGAAGTTTTTATCCATTATATGGCAAAATCCGGATCACCTGTTTACGATGTACGGCAAATGGTGGAAACAGCTGTGGAATCATCACGGTCCGTTCTCGCTGAGTTTATGGATTCCGGTTCTGCCGTTTATTACCATTCCGCTCGGTATTATTCTCAGCGCTATTTTCAGCCCGTATAAATTTCAAGTCAACTACCAAGGTCAGGCCAAAATTGCCGATTTGC
>JAGDBT010000144.1 GCA_017958895.1 Alphaproteobacteria bacterium
CGTCTTATTTTCAAGGCATTACGCAAAATTTGGTTGCCGGAGATAAAATATTTATGCTTGGCATAATGAAAGGCTATACGGGCAGGTTTGAGATTTTGCTCAAGTGTTTCAGCTTCGGGTTCTTCAAAATGCGGGTCTAACTGCCCGAGCATATATTCATAAGCTCCCAAGTAAGTCAGAGCCTTTATATTGTCTCTAAGGCGCTCGGAGAACAACAAACGGGTATATTCCTTGCGCACATCCGAACCGTTGATTTTTTTGCGCATTTCGGTCCAAATATCCGGATAAAAGCGCTCGCTTTCCACATCAACCCAATCGGTATCATACGGACGAGCCAAAAACACCGATGAAATTACGATTTTGCTGACTTTTTCCGGATAAGCTTCAGCAAAGAGCAAAGCCATGGTTGAACCCCACGAAGCACCGTTTACAATTACGGGAGATTTTATATCAAGATGCTCCAAAAGTTGTTTTGCATCATCAAGAAGATAAGCGGTGGTATTGTTGTTGAGTAAGTCACGATATTTTGATTTTCCGCCACCGCGCTGGTCAAATTGAATAAAACGATATTTTTTTAAGTTAAATAATTTGGCATATTTCGGCTTGGAACTTCCGCCGGGACCGCCATGGAACGATAATACGGGAATGCCTTGCGGATTTCCGTATTGGCAATAATATATTTCATGTCCGTCGCGCTCAGGTAACCAGCCTTCATTAAAGGGTTTCGGCATAAAAGAAAATAAATTGAACATGGCTTATTCTCCCGATAGTTTGACCCAGTTTAGCAAAAATTTAATAATGGGCAATCGTTAGAATTTAAATATAAACAAGCTTATTTGCTGAAGTATAAAAAAATAATTTTATTGAAATTTTAAATTGTCGGTGTAGTCTTATGTAGAGGAACAGGGAGTGTTTAATGAAAAAGATATTTTGGGTTTTAAGCGGACTTTTATTTTCATATTCGGCGGTAGCGGCGACCTATGTGTCGGGAAGTGTCAGCTTTTCGGATCGTCCGGCGGTGAAAGTCTTGGTGCCGCACATTCATAAAGAACATTATGAAGACAGAATTTATACGCCGGACAGATATCACTGTTATATCAAGAAAAACGGCAAATATTGTGTCGACAGGCGCGGTAACGGCTTAAACGGACGAATTGTTACCGCTTCGGAAAATGAGGTATCGTATGAACGTTATGAAAACGGCTATCAAAGCGGTTTGACAGGGGTTTTCGATAATTTCGGAACAATGTTGAGTCAATGCGAATACAAAAAAGGTGTTAAACACGGCTGGGAAAATGTTTATTTTCCGAACGGAAGAATTTATCTGAAAAAACACTACAAAGACGGTGCTTTAGACGGCAGAGTTGAACAATATGACATAAACGGTGCCATGGTGGGCAAAATGAATTACAGAAACGGCTTTTTGCGCGACGGATATTGCAAAAATGAAGATGGCGGTATGACTATGAAAGAGCGGCTCAAAAAAGAGCACTATAATGAATTTTTACCTTGCGGAAGTCCGTTGGTTTCAGATTAAGATGATAATAAAAAAAACAGCCCTAAAAAAAGGGCTGTTTTTTTAAGGGCAGAATATATTAAGCCAGTTTATTCATGGCCTCGGTAAGACGTTTCAAGGTCTCGTTGCGCCCCAGAATTACGGCAATTTCGGTTGCTCCTCCCGGAGTTGTTTCCTTGCCGGAAAGGGCTATACGCAAAGGATATAAAATCTGCCCGTTTTTCATTTCGTTGGCAGAGGCCAGGGCTTTTAAGCTTTCAAATAAAGCCTCATTATTCCAGGAAGTTAACTCCCGCAAAACCGGCAAAGCTAATTCCAAAGCTTTTTTCGCTATCATAACATCCGTCTTCATCTTTTTATTTTCGTACAAAGCAGCGGAATAATCCGGCACGTGGGCGAAAAAGTCGGTTTCTGCCGGAATTTGCCCCAATGTTTCAACACGCGGTTGCAATACGGCGCTGAGTTCTTTCAAATTCAATTCCGAGCTCAAATGGCTGTAATAAGGCAAAGCCAAGTCATGAAACTCTTCCAAA
>JAGDBT010000145.1 GCA_017958895.1 Alphaproteobacteria bacterium
GATTGGCAAAAGCAGCTTCTGAGAATCTGTTCTTTCGGTCTTAAACATATTTCCGCTTATGAACTCACCATTGAAGAAGGAACCGTGTTTGCTCGCAAAAACATCTGCACCGCCGACACCGAAACAACCTTGCAAATGGCACAACTCACCGCCGAAATACTCGCCTCACACAATTATGAACATTATGAAATTTCAAATTATGCCGTTCAAGTTTTTCAATCAATCCACAATCTGACTTATTGGCAAGGCGGAGATTATATCGGCATCGGAAAATCCGCCCACGGCCGACTTTCTCTGAGTAACAAGTTTTTTGCAACCGTTTATCCTTTTGAACACCATGAATTGAGTGTAGTGCAACGCGCTGAGGAGCTGATTTTAACGGGTTTGCGCTTAACAACAGGAATAAACAAACATACTTTTCAACAAATCTGCGGATTTGATTTATCTGAGTTCGTAAACAGGCAAAATTTGTCCTCTTTGAAAGAATTAAAACTGCTGGAAGAAGATGACAATTTCTTACGCGCCACTCCTCAAGGATTGTCGGTAATAAATGAAATTATCCGCCAACTTTGTGACAACTCCTGATTATTCCGTAATACCGAAATTTCCGTTTACCAAAAAAACCAACAATATCAAAAAAAATATCATGGCAAACCCGGCTTCGGGCAAAACTTTATCTGCTGTTTTATAATGATAATTAAGCACCCCGATAAAAAGCGGCGCAATCAAAAGCAAGGCCGTTACATATCCGGGATTCGGAGCCACACGCAAGGCCATGGTTTTTGCCACAATAAGTATCGCGCTGAAAATCACCAATAACACCCCTATTTTAAGCATTTTTGCCGATAAAACCGCCGGACCGCTATTTTTATATTTCAGTCGATAGCCTCCCAGATTATACACGCCGCTTACAAAAGTTGAAACACTCAGATAATAAATCAATCCCTGCCCCAAAGAACTTCCGCCCTCGGCTATATATTTTGTGGCTATACTCATAACGGCTAAAGCCAGTACCGCCGGAAAAGTATAAATTGCCGCCTGTCTTGAAACTTCACTTTGCCACATTTGCCAATAACAAAAACTAAACCCGCACAAAACAAGCAACAGTGTCAGCAATAAATCACTATCTTTAAATAAAAGCAGAAATTTCTCCGGCGTTAAAGCCCACCACATAAAAGTAGTCAATAAAACCGTTACGGCCATAAAACGTGAAGTCGGTCCCGCTCCGAAATCCGCCGAAGCATAAAATATATGCGAATCATAAATACCTATGCAGATACCTTGCAAAATCAAAATACACCAATAAAACAGCGAGCTCGGAACGGGATATAAAAACACAAACGGCAAAAACAACAGACAAATTCCGAAACCGCGCCAAATTCCCAACACATAACCGTCAACTTTAAAATGCTGATTGAACAGCATATAAACTGCCGTAAAAAAGCCGTAAATTAATCCGTTAATTACCCATAACATAAATCACGACTTAATATTTTTAAGCCGTTTTTCAAGCCTTGTCGGCAATTTCTTCCGCTTTAAGCTGAATTTCCAGCCACTGATTTTCCATTTCCGCAATTTTTTCTTTATTGGAAGCCAAAGATTTCGTAAGTTCATCAAATTTCTGCGGATCATCGGTATATAAATTCGGATTTGCCAAAGCTATCTCAATGGCCTGATTGGCTTTTTCCAATTTTTCCAACTCCGTCGGCAGATTATCCAAAAGATATTGTTCCTTAAAACTCAGTTTCACGGTTTTATTTTTTTCTCTTGTTTTCGGCTCTTCCTGAGTGATAACTTTTTTGTGCTCATTTTTAATCGGTTTGTTTTTAAGCTTTTCCAACAATTCCGTATATGAACCGACATGCTCATAGACACTGCCGTCACCTTTCATATATAAAAGCGAGGTGGCAACTTTATCCATAAAATCCCGATCGTGGCTGACAATCAAGACCGTTCCCTCATATTCGTCAAGCATTTCCTGCAACAAGTCCAGAGTGTCCATATCCAAATCATTGGTCGGTTCGTCAAGCACCAAAAAATTTGAAGGTTTGGCTAATACCAATGCTAACATCAGGCGATTTTTTTCACCGCCGGAAAGCGCCGCCACCGGACATTGTGCCTGCTCGGGAGCAAACAAAAAATCTTTAAGATACGCCACCACATGCCGAAAATGACCGCGCACCCAAATATGATCCCCTTCGTTGCATAAAGTTTTCCATAAAGTTTTTTTCGGATCTAAAGTCAAACGATTTTGATCAAAATAGGCTTCTTCCAAATTTTTACCGATTCTCACAAAACCGGAATCCGGTTCAAGTTTTTTGGTTAACAGCTTAATCAAAGTAGTCTTTCCCGAACCGTTCGGGCCTACAACCCCCAGTTTATTGCCTTTTATTACCCGAAGTGAAAAATCTTTCACAATTTGCTTGGCTCCGAAGCTTTTGGAAATATGTTTGGCTTCTATAACCATTTTAGAGCGCATTTCCGCCGTTTCAACTTCCATATTTACCGACCCGACGGCCTTTATTTGCTCGCGACGTTCCGCTCTGAGTTGTTGCAATCGTCTTAATCTTCCCATGTTGCGTTTGCGTCGCGCCGTAACTCCTTTATGCAACCATTCCGTTTCTTCGGCAATTTTTTTATTTAAGGCCTTTTGCTCGATAATTTCTTGGTCGATGACCTGATCTTCCCATTCTTCGAAAGCCGAAAACCCTTTGTTATTGCGTCGCAAAATTCCTCTGTCCAACCAAAAAGTGGTACCGGAAACATGGCTTAAAAATGAACGGTCGTGGCTGATAATAATTACGGCTCCAGAAAACTTTTGCACTATCTCTTCCAATTTTTCGATAGCCGCAATATCCAAATGGTTGGTAGGTTCATCCAAAAGCAAAATTTCCGGCTCGTTTATCAGTGCTTTTGCCAAAGCCGCCTTTCTTCTTTCGCCTCCCGATGCCTCTTGCGGATTTTGTTCGGCCGCAATTCCGAAATATTCCATCAATTTATCGGCACGATAGGTTTGATTTTTTTCATTTTTCGGTAATCCTGATTCCACAACCTCTCGCAAAGTGGCAAAACCGCCGAAATCAGGTTCTTGCGGCATATAACCGATACGCACTCCGGGTTGCACGAAAAATTCCCCCTCATCGGGTTCTATTTCGCCGGCAATTACCTTCAGCAAAGTTGACTTTCCGCAACCGTTGCGTCCCACCAAACAAATTTTATCACCGCGATTGATATACAAATCCACACCTGAAAACAATTCTTTCAGGCCAAAACTCAGCTTAGCGCCGCGAATGGTATAAATCGGTGCTTCAATTCCCATTTGCAAAACCTTTCGCTTCTTTCTAAAACAAAACCGCAAATAATACAAGAGATTTATTTTTTTGCCTTGAAACCTGCATATTTTAGTATTAAAGTACATAAAAACTGCAACAAGGTGAGAAAATGAAAAAAATATTGTTTGTGTTGTTAATTTGTGCCTTGCCTTTCAGCTCTTACGCGCAAGAAATAGAATTGCTCGGCGATGATATTTTAAGTGACACCGAATCAACGGCTTCTCAAGAAACCGATAAAGATGATGCCGGGTCCATTTTCGGTTTTATAACTCGTCCCTTGAGCAAACTTTTCAGTTCAAAAGATACCGTAACCAATTCCGAGGGCAAAGAAGAAACTTATCTGCAAAAAATTACTCGTGAGGCAGATGAAGGCAATTTGGAAGCCCAAATGAATCTCGGTTATATGTATCTTTATGGCGCTAACGATGTAAAACAAAATTTTTCCGAAGCCTTCAAATATTATGAAATGGCCGCCAAACAAAATGATCCGATTGCCTTAAATAATTTAGGAAGTCTATATTTCAGCGGCATCGGCACTAATGCCGATATTCCGTCCGCCATTACCTTGTTTGAAAAAGCCGCGGAGCTGGGAAATGATAATGCCTCGGTCAATTTGGCCTTTATTTATTTGTCAGGCGGCAAAAAAGACAGTCAACGTAATCGTAAAGCTTTTGATTTTTTCCAAAAAGCCGAAAAAGAAGGTAATAAAATTGCTCGTTTTATGCTCGGTTACGCTTACTATCGCGGTTTTATGACCGAAAAAGACTATCGCACCGCTTTCAATTTAATAAAATCTTCGGCTCAACAAGACAGCCAAATTGACGAAGCGCAACTTGTGTTGGCGGAAATGTATCGCAACGGTGACGGAACCGTGCAAAACTATCAAAAAGCCATAAAAGCCTATCGTGCGGCGATTGCACAAGGCAATATTGATGCTATCATGACACTTGCCGATATTTATGAGACCGGCACAATTTCTCCGCTTAATTTGGTAACGGCTCACGCTTTATATAATATTGCCGCCGCAAATGGTGTTCTCGGAGCAGCCGAAAAGCGCGAAGAACTGAGTTCCAAGCTCGATTTACCGACTCTGGAGCAAGCTCAATCTATTGCTCAGAACTACAAGGCATCTCCGTCTGAATTAACCTCTTATATTCGCCAAACCTACGGCACTAATATTCGCCATTACATAGATTCAAACATGAAGTGATTGCAATGAAACCTCGTACGAAACGCATTTTCAAGAAGATTTTGTCGTGGTCGGGATTGTTTTTCTTCCTGCTGGCAGCTTTTATGATTTATCATCAGTTAGCCCGCTATTCCTGGGAAGAGATAAAAAATGCCGTTATTGCCATTCCGAAAACCAACATCATATATGCTTGTATAGCTTCTTTTTGCGGATATATGGCGCTTTCGTCGTATGATTATCTGGCACTGAAGTACATCGGCCACAAATTGGCCGCGTGGAAGTGGATGTTTGCCGGCTTTATCGGCTTTTCCGTCAGCAACAATGCCGGACATGCCATTGTTTCAGGCGGTGCTATAAGATATCGCCTTTATACACGTTGGCGAATTCCCGCAGCGGATATTATAAAAATGGTAACTTTCTCAGGTTTTACTTATTTGGTGGCCTGTTTCTGCCTTATAATAGTCGGTTATATATTCTCACCGCAACACATTATATCCGATGTTTCTTCGCCGCTTATAAATTGGGCTTTAATGATATTTTCGATTGCCGGTTTGATATTCTACATTTGGGGCTGTGCCTTTTATAAAAAGCCTATCATAATTAAAGAAGTTGAATTTGATACTCCGAGCGTAAAAATGGCACTTGCACAAATGGTTATCGGCAGTGCCGACATCTTAATGGCCTCGCTTGTGCTTTATTTTATTATGGAAAGTTACATTGACATACCATTCTTTACCTTTATGGGAGCATTTATTATTGCTCAGGTTTTAGGCGTTTACAGCCAAGTTCCGGGCGGACTGGGAGTGTTTGAGTTGGTATTTACCAATTTGTTGCCGGAAGATGAAAATCAGGCCATTTTGTTTGCGGTGCTGATTTTATATCGCATTATTTATTATCTGCTACCTTTAATCATCTCGGGTATTGTACTGTTTAGTTATGAATTTTATTTGGCACAAAGAAAAAAGAAAATAAAAAATGAAAATAATCATTGACAATTCGTTTCATACATAGTAAAAATCATCTTGCTTTTGGCGGGGTAGCTCAGTTGGTTAGAGCAGCGGAATCATAATCCGCGTGTCGTTGGTTCGAATCCGACCCTCGCTACCATAAAAAAACGCTCCGTTAAGGAGCGTTTTTCATTTCTTAAAAACAGTCGGATGAGAACCAACGAGAAGTTGGTTCGACTACAAGCGAAAGGCACACGGGGGTGTGCCGGTAAGCCATCGGCTTATGAGCGCAGTGAATGTAGCGCAGCGAAATAATCCGACCCTCGCTACCATGAAACTCCACCGGCTCACGCCGGTGGTATCATTTTAGGTCAAGCCAAGCTTGTCCTAAATCTTCGCGTCCTTGATATTCTATATAGCGTTGTATCA
>JAGDBT010000146.1 GCA_017958895.1 Alphaproteobacteria bacterium
GCTCTATTTTAATTACCACCTCACGTCGTACCGGCAGCGAAGCCGAAAAGATAATTATGGATGCCCTGAAAGATATTCCGCAATACACTTTCTTGTGGGGTGATACGAGCGAGAACCCTTATGAAGGTTTTTTGGCTTGTGCCGATAATATAATCGTTACGGCCGATTCCGTTTCTATGTGTTGTGAGGCAACCGGCACCGGCAAACCGGTTTATTTGTTTGTCGGCAGTTGGCTTACTCCAAAGCATTTTCGTTTTGCCGATTCTTTATTGAAAAACAAGTGTGCCGTACTGCTCGGAGAGGCTGAAAACACTTCTTTCACGCCGCAAAAAAGCTTAAATGCCGCCGCCGAAATTGCCGAAATGATAAAAAAACTCTAATCAAAATTTATGCGCGGATCAACCAGAGAATAGGTTATATCGCTTATCAGTTTTAAGACCAAACCCAACAAAGCAAAGATATATAATGTACCGAAAACTACCGGATAATCTCGGGTGGTAATTGCTTCATATCCTAACAAACCGAGCCCGTTGAGTGAAAAAATAACTTCAATCAACAGTGAACCTGTAAAAAGCATCTTGATTAAAAGCGATGGGAATCCGGCAATAATAATCAACATGGCATTTCTGAAAACATGCCCGTAAAGAATTTTGTTTTCCGGCACTCCTTTGGCACGCGCCGTCAAAACATATTGCTTGTTAATTTCATCCAAAAACGAATTTTTAGTCAGCATGGTTAAACCCGCAAAACCGCCGATTACCATCGTCAAAACCGGCAAAGTTATGTGCCAGAAATAATCCTTTATACGCGCCAACCAATTTAAGCTTTCCCAATTATCCGAAACCAAACCCCGCAGCGGAAACCATTGCCAATAAATGCCGCCGGCAAAAAACACTATAAAGAAAACCGCCAGCAAAAATACCGGCATGGCCGAACCGATAATAATGGCAAAAGAACTGGCAATATCAAATTTTGAGCCGTCGTGTTGCGCTTTTTTTATGCCCAGCGGTATGGCAATAAGATAAATCAAAAGTGTTGACCACAAACCCAAAGAAATCGAAACCGGCAAACCTTCTTTAATCAATTGGATTATCGTTTTGTCGCGATAATAACTTTTACCTAAATCAAAAAACAAATAATCCTTTATCATTTTACCGTAACGATAATACCACGGCTTATCAAAACCGAACTGTTGTTCCAAAGCCTTTATTAAATCTTCCGGCACTCCCTGTGCCCCCACATATTTGGAATTTGAAGAATCGGCCGCATTATTGATTTCCGCCGTTGAAGTCAGTTGAGATTTCGCATCGGTATTCATGCCCCGATATTGCGCCAAAACATAATCAACCGGTCCGCCCGGTGCTAGCTGAATTATGGCGAAATTTACCGTAATTATTCCCCATAGGGTTAACGGAATCAGCAACAATCTTTTTAATATATATTGTCTCATTGTCTAATCCACCAAGTAAACGGTTGAAAACCGGTTTTAATGTTTGTCTGCGGTTGCCCGAACTTATCCCAATAAGCCACTCTGGAATATGGAGAATACCACTGAAAAATCATATAGTTTTCCGCTAAAAGCACTCTATCCAAAGCTTTAACATAGGCCACATAATCCTCTTTTTCCTGTGCCGAAATCAACCCTTTAATCAAATCATCGACCACCGGATTTTTAATGCCTATTATATTGTTACTGCCCTTTATGTCAGCCGATTCGCTTCCCCAATAATCTCTTTGTTCGTTGCCCGGCAATTCGGAAACCCGATAAGAAATTATGGCCATATCAAAATCAAAATTATCCAACCTGTTCTTAAATATGTTCACTTCCAAATTGCGAAACACCGCTTTTATGCCGATTTTGCGCAGATTTTCCAAAAACGGTAACATAACTTTGGTAAAAGTCGCTCCGTTGGCAGAGTTACTCAATATTTCTATTTCAAGCGGTTTGCCGGTTTGCAAATCGGTCATTTTGCCGTTTACAAAATCATATCCGGCCTCTTTCAAAAGTGCTACGGCTTTTTTTAGATTTTCCCGCGCGTCATAAATATCGGGATTGACCGTTAACTCAAAAGGTTTTGCAAAAATTTCCGGTGGCAATTTGTCTTTATATTGTTGCAATATTTCCGCTTCTTTGCCCTGCGGCAAACCGGTTGCTTCCATGCCGGTGTTCGTGAAATAACTGAACAAGCGCTTATATTGCCTGTAAAACAATTTTTCGTTTGCCCATTCAAAATTAAAGGCCAAATCAAGCGCCTTGCGCACACGGCGGTCCTTAAACTTATCGCGCCTGATGTTAAAAGCAAAATTTTGCAAAGTTGCCGGTTCGTTATGCTCTATACTTTCTTTAATGATTTTGCCGGATTTTACCAACTCATTGTCGTATCCGGTCATCCAAATCTTGGCAATATATTCTTCCCGAACATCTATGTTTCCGGCAAATAAAGCTTGCAGGGTTACCGTTGTATCCTGATAATAATCGTAACGAATGGTTTCAAAATTATAAAATCCGCGTCTTACCGGCAGATTGTTGCCCCAATAATCAGGATTTTTTTGCAGTTCCACAAATTTATTTACCTGAAAATCCTTTACCAGATACGGGCCGCTCCCCAAAGGAACTTCCAAAGACGGTTTATCAAACTCTTTGTCTTGCCAGTATTTTTCCGAAAAAATCGCAAACTGCGCCAAAATCATCGGCAATTCTTTATTGTTGCTTTCTTTCTTAAAATAAAAACGGACTTCCCTGTCGCTGATTTTTTCTACTCGTTCAACATCTCCGTAATACATACGATATATAGGCGAACCTTTTTCCGTAATAGCCTTAAAACTGAACATCACATCATCGGCCGAAACTTTTGAGCCGTCAGAAAAGCGCGCTGCCGGGTTTAAGATAAAGCCTACATAAGACTTATCTTCCGGCAAATCAAATTTTTCCGCCAACAAAGGATACACCGTGAAAGGATCATCGGCCGGCGAAAATCCCAACGATTCAAAACTCAAAGCCGCCACAAAACTTGCCGCTACGCCCTTAAAAATATATGGATTGAAATTATCAAAAGTTCCATAAGCCGGCAACACCATTTTACCGCCCTGCGGAGCGGCGGGATTTACATAATCAAAAGCCTTAAAACCCGTTGCATACTTGGACTCTCCGTAAAGAGCTATTCTATCATAAACTTTCGCCGATGATACATTTACCGACAACAATAAGAAAATCAAGCTACTGACGATAATTTTCTTCATCTGTCCAACCGCCGAATGGATATACCAAATCTTCCTCTTCTTCTTTCCGAGCAACCGGCTCTGCCGGTTTTTTCTCTTCTGCAAATAAAGGTTCAAATTTATCAAAATTTCTGCCCGGCACTTCATCGTTTCCGTTATTATCGCTTTCTCTTGAGGCCCGCAAACTTTGTAAGGTGTCCTCCAATTTTCCGAAACTCGGTGATGGTTCCGCCGTCACGGGTTTTTCGAAATAATTTTGCGGTTCAGCCGACAGGGACGGACTGCTATCTTGCGGTTCGTCTTCGCCCTGAAAACTGTTATGCAGAGCCTTAAAGAACGGATCATCAACGGTTTCGCTATGCATTTCTTCCGCCGGTTTTGATTTTTTGAAGATATTCAAGCGCGAAAACAATGAAGTCTGCGGCATTTTATCCTCTGCAAAAGCATCTTCTCTTTCTTCATCGGTTAAATCGACATGCACAATACTTTCTTCCGCTTTAGGTTCTTCCATGGTGGCTAATTTAAGCGCCGAAGCATATTCATTGGTTTTTTGCACTGCCGAAACGCCGACAAACTTTTCTTCTTCCTTAGGGAATTTTTCCTGAATATCTTCACCGAACGGGGCAATAAGCGAATAAACTTTACCGAAAACTCCGGCTTCAATCATATTTATAAACACTCTGTCTCTGTCGTGTCTTTCCAAAAGTTGCAACAAATTCTGATAACGTGAACAAAATTCCAACAAAGAGCCTCTGAAAACTTTATCTCTGTCAACTTTTTCCTTTACCCAGGCATTAAAGGTATTTTGATTTTTGCCGGCTTCAACCACCGCTTTTCCCAACGCCCAACGCTCGCCACGGCGAACTCTTTGCCAAAGCTGATCAAGCTGCGATGACGAAGCTATATTGCAACGTTGAATAACCTCTCCCAAGGCTTCATTCATATCGTTGATAAACACATCAAACTTATTAAGTACAAAGCCGTCTTTAATTTCATGCTCGGCATCAAGCATCACTCTGACCACCAAATCGGTATAATCTTGATTTTTTTGCAATTGATTCAACAATTCGCTTTGTTTGCGGTTAAGGCTGCGATTATTCAAAAATTGATTGATATATCCGAACACCGCCCAAATAACAAAAATCGGCAGAAAAATTGCGCAAGTATACATCAACATAAGTTGAATATCTTGTGAAAACAAACCGCCGTCGGACAGCTTGTTATGCACAAACATCAACGAATAAATCAACCAAAAAGCCGACGAAAAAACCGCTGTAAAAAAACTAAATAACAACATTTATATACCTTTTTTAGCAAAATTAATCTCTGTTAGCGACATTTTACACTCAATTAGCAAATTTTTTATTAAAAATCGCCGCAAAGATTAATATCTGCAAAAAAATTCTAAACATTTAAAAAAAAATATGTTAAACTGCAAGGAAATATGTTTATGAGGTTAAAAATGAGCAATACGGAAAAGGTGGTTCTTGATTTTGAGAAAAAAATCTCGGAGATTGAAGAAAAAATCCAACATTTGCAGGCTATAGCCAAAGATGAAGATTTGGATATCGGGCAAGAAATAAAAAAATTGCAAAAAAGTCTGAAAACCGAAATGGAAGAGGTTTATCATCATTTAACCCCTTGGCAAAAAACGCAAATTGCCCGACATCCGGCACGACCGCATTGTTTGGATTATATCAACGCCCTCATTTCCGACTTTACGATTCTGTCCGGCGACAGACGTTTTGCGGATGACCCTTCCATGGTTTGCGGTATCGGTTTTTTTGAGAGTGTTCCGGTGGTTATTATCGGACAAGAAAAAGGTAATGATTTGGATTCGCGCATAAAATATAATTTCGGCATGGCCAAGCCGGAAGGTTATCGCAAAGCGCAAAGATTGATGGATATGGCTCAAAAATTCAAATTGCCTATTTTAACCTTTGTTGATACGGCCGGCGCTTATCCGGGTATTGATGCCGAAGCTCGCGGACAGGCAGAAGCCATAGCCGTTACCATAGAAAAATGTTTGCAGGTAAAAACTCCCATAATTTCCACCATTATCGGCGAAGGCGGCTCCGGCGGTGCCATTGCCATTGCCGTGGCGGACAGAGTTTTGATGCTTGAACATTCAATTTATTCCGTTATTTCACCGGAAGGTTGCGCTTCAATTCTTTGGCGTTCGGCCGACAAAAACAAAGAAGCCGCCGATGCTTTGCATTTGACGGCTCAAGATTTGAAAAAACTCGGCATTATTGATGAAATAGTCAAAGAACCTCTCGGCGGTGCTCATCGCGAACCGGTGCAGACTTTTGAAAATTTGCGTCAGGTTTTGAAACAAAAAATTCAAGAATTAACCGCGGTCAATTATGCAAAATTAAAAAAGCAACGTACCGAAAAATTTATGAAAATAGGCTCGCAATTTATTGTTAAAAAAGAAAAAGATTAACCTCCTGTTTTTATTTTATAAAATAATGGTTGACATTTATTTTTAAGCAGAACTAAAATAGAACAACTTTAGGGAGGTTTTCATGCTTACGGAAAAACAGTATAATCTTTTGATGTATATCAACAAAATTAACCGCGAAACCGGACAATGTCCGTCTTTTGATGAAATGAAAAAAGCCATCGGTTTAAAATCCAAATCGGGAATACATGCTTTGATAACTTCTTTGGAAGAAAGAAATTTTATTCGCCGATTGCCTCATAAGGCCCGAGCCTTAGAGGTTATTCGTTTGCCGCGTTTTAAGCCGCAAGCCATTATCGATGAAGAAAAGAAAAGAGAACAAGCTTTGCAAAACAGTTCCGTGCAAATTCCTTTGTACGGTAAAATTGCGGCCGGAACGCCGATTGAGGCCATAGCCGATGAAACCGAAACAATTTCCGTGCCTTTTGAAATGGTTTCATATGGTCAGTTTTATGCTTTGACGATTGAGGGTGATTCTATGATTGAGGCCGGAATAATGGACGGCGATACGGCCATAATAAGACGGCAAAGCCAAGCCGATAACGGCAAAATAGTGGTTGCTCTTGTAGATGACAAGGAAGCTACCTTAAAAATTTTGCAAAAAAACGGCCCTTATATAAAACTTGTTCCTTGTAATAAGGATTATGAAACGCGCATTTTTGATGCCCAAAGAATAAAAATACAAGGCGTTCTTTCCGGGATATTGCGTCGCTATTAAATGTAAATTAACCTTATATGTATCATAATACCCCCAACAATATACGGAAAACCTCTATATAAGCAGGAGATTCAGATATGGAAAATTCATATATTTTCATAAAAAGATTGATTTTTTTAGCTTTAGTTTGTGCCGGTGTTTATCTGTTTTATATGAAAATCACCGATAATCGTGTTGAAAAAACCATAGAAGATCTCGTTTATATAAACAACATGATTAAAACTCATCACATGTCCACAAGATACAGTCAGTTCACTTCCGATTTTCTGGTTTACGGCAATTACCTGCCGGTGGATATGAAAACCAAAAAACAGGATGACGGCATATATGAGGTATTCAATCGTTTCGGCGGCAAGTTGATTTTTATGGAATCTCCGTTAACTGAAGAAGAAGAAAAAGAATATCGCTATGTATTATCTTCTCCGATTGCTTATAAAAATTCTTATCACGGCTTGTCGGCCTTTATTGTTTCTTTTTCCAATTTACATCGCCGTGAATGTATGTTGCTTGCGCAAACCGATTGGAAAAAACATTTGCCTAATTTTATTGCCATGGAGGCCTCTTTTATAACCGGAAAATTTGCCTATAACGGCCTGGATAAATTGCATATGTCCGTATTTCTTGAAGATGAATATAAAGATTATACGGGTTCTGACCGCGGCGTGGTTCAAAGAGGACCTTTCCCGCTTAAGCAAGCACGCCATGCCTGTTTATGTGTTCTGGATAATTGTACTTTTGCAATTAAGATGCGCTAAAAAATTACTTTTTTTATATAAATAATTTACCTTGCCGAAATCTTAATTTCATAATATTATATCATCATCTAAAAAAAACTTGGCGGAGTTCTGTTATGGTTTCCGAAATATGTTTGCACAATGCCACGCTTTTAACCGGCTATTCGGTAATGAAAAATTGCGCGGTTCATCTAAAAAGCTATAAAATCATAGATGTTTTCAGTGAAGAACGTTTTAAGCAAAAAAAATTTAATCCCAAAACTAAAATTATAAACCTTAAAGGAGCTTATCTGGCTCCCGGTCTTATAGACACCCATATTCACGGTATAGGCGGATTTGGCACTGATGATGCCGATGAAAAATCCATTTTGAAAATGTCGGAAATTCTTCCTCGTTACGGAGTAACCTCGTTTATTCCCACTTTGTATTCCGCGCCGAAACCGAAATTATTTAAGGCTATGCAAGCTGTTCTTGGAGCTATGGGAAAAGAAAAAGGAGCAAAAATTCTCGGTATGCACTTGGAAGGACCATTTATTTCACCGGAAAGACTGGGAGTTCAATCTGCCGATTCCATAAGCGCTCCCGATTTGGATTATTTGAACGAAATATTGGAAGTCGGACAAGGGCATATTATAAATATGACTTTGGCACCGGAACTAAAAGGCATGCGAGAACTGGTTTTAACTTGCATCGATAAAGGAATAATTCTGCAGGCCGGGCACACCAATGCCACCTATCAACAAATGGTTGAAGCAATGCAAACTCGCATTATGCATGTTACGCATTTATTTAATGCCATGAGCCGTATGCATCATCGCGACCCCGGTGTTGTGGGTGCCGTATTTATTCATCCGGAACTTTCTTGTGAAATTATTGCCGACGGCGTGCATATCAATCCCGATATTATTAAATTTTTGTTCCATTGCAAACCGCTTGA
>JAGDBT010000147.1 GCA_017958895.1 Alphaproteobacteria bacterium
GTCAACATTACCGATTAAATTGCCGTCAAAATCAAAAACATCACCGTCAGGAAAACTTACTCCCACCAAGCGACCTTCATCATCAAAGACATATTGTTCGCCATCGCTTTCTTCTTTGCCGATAACATTACCGCGATTATCAACCACATTACCTTTTTCATCAACTTTGCCGATAATCTTACCGCTAAAATCACGAACTTCTCCGTCAGCTTCCACGTATCCGATGACATTTCCATCATCATCTCTGACTAATTTTTCTTCTTCGGATAGTACTTTACCGATAACATTTCCATTGTCATCAACCATATTACCTTTTTCATCGACTTTACCTATAATCTTACCGCTAAAATCACGGACTTTTCCGTCAGCCCCCGCATATCCGATAACATTACCGTTGGCATCTCTGACTATTTTTTCATCTTCGGACATTATTTCTCCGATAACATTCCCGTCGCCATCGACCACCTTGCCGTTTTCATCTACTCTGCCGATAACATTACCGTTAAAATCACGTACTTTTCCGTCAGCTCCCGCATATCCGATAACATTGCCGTTGGCATCTCCGACTATTTTTTCATCATCCGCTAACACCTTACCTATAAGGTTACCGCTGTCATCAACTACATTACCGTTTCCATCGACCTTACCTATAACATTACCGTTAAAATCACGTACTTTTCCGTCAGCTCCCGCATATCCGATAACATTGCCGTTGGCATCTCTGACTGCTTTTTCATCATCCGCTAACACCTTACCTATAAGGTTACCGCTGTCATCAACTACATTACCGTTTCCATCGACCTTACCGATAACATTGCCGTTTAAATCACGTACTTTTCCGTCCGTTCCCGCATATCCGATAATATTGCCGTTGGCATCTCTGACTATTTTTTCTTTTTTGGAAACCTTTTTACCGATAACATTACCGTTTGCATCAAGCGCATTACCTTTTTCATCGAGTCTTCCTATAACTTTTCCGTTCACATCATGCACCGTGCCATCCGCATCGGCATAACCCGAAATATTGCCGTTCTTATCGCGAATTATATGTTTTTTCGGACTCGTATGACCGATAACTTCCGGAATCAATTCTTCGTCGCTGTTGCCGATAATTTTGCCGTCTGCATCGACATAGCCCACAACTTCTCCTTCGTTATTGTGAACCAAACCCTCTTTATCTATATAGCCCATAACATTACCGTTGGCATCCAGCGCCAAATCTCGCCACTCATCGCTTACCTGACCGACAACATTTCCGTCTCTGTCAACCACATTACCGTCTTTATCAACGACTCCCACAATTTGACCGCTAAAATCACGAACATTACCGTTTTCATCTATATAGCCTATAACATTACCGTCTTTATCAACTGCCATTCTGGCCGTTGAACCTCTTTTGCCTATATGCTGAGAAGAAACAATTGTACCGTCTTTTTGCACTCTGCCGACCACCGTGCCGTTTTCATCAACCACATCGCCGTTAGGCAAAATAACACCTATTTGATTGCCATTTTCATCAAAAGCCACTTCTCCGGACTGCGCAACATGCCCGATTACACTGCCGTTAATATCAACGACATTTCCATCTTTATCAACCTTGCCGATTAAATTACCGTCTAAATCAATTGCCGAGCCGTCAGCCAAAACTCTGCCGACTATATTGCCTTCGTCATCATAAACATATCCGTAATCAACGGCCTTACCGACAACTTTTCCTTCCGTATCGACTATTGTCCCGTCAGAGAGCATTGTTCCGATAACATTACCGTTATTATCATGAGCTATTCCCGATTCGTCAACATAACCCACAACTTGTCCGTTATCATCTAAAATCAATTTTCCGGTTGAAGCCACACCTATAATATCGCCGTCATTATCGACAACCATACCGTCGGCATTTACTCTCCCGATTTCTTTGCCGTTGGCATCTCTGACTATGCCGTTTTCATCAATAACACCGATAACACTTCCGTCCGGAGCAACCGCATAACGTTCTTTACCGGATGGTTGCGACATGCCGCCAGTAGAAGAAATTGTTCCGGTTTCGGCATCACAAAAATTGCAGCTTTCCTTGGTAATGGCATTCCCGAAAAACGGCACTTCATCATGCTTTGCACTTTTATCGGAAACATTCGTTTCATGCCAAATAATCTTAAAGTTATTCTGCACATTTGCCGCCACGCTCGGAGCCCACTTCATGGTAATCGTGCAAGTAACCTTGCCACGTAATTCTCGGCCGTTACAATTATTTTCAAAAGAAAAACCTTCCGGAGCCGCATCTTCCAAATCAACCGAAATAATTTTAATTTCCCGGCGACCGTTCGTCCCTATCGTCAACACATTGGTCGCTTCGTTACCTATAACGACCTGTCCCATATTTACCGGATTCGGTATCATCGTAATCGGGCGAACATTTTCGTCGGAATCATCAAACTCTATTTCTGCTTCGTTGCTGTTTTCTTCTGAAAACCCCAAATCACTTTCGGCAGTAATAGTCTTTTCAATTTCATAATGCTGCTCTTTTTCTTCTTCGGTAGAACCCAAAAGCATCAAGCCGAATAAGAACACGAATAACGTAACGATTCCTATTACCAGAATCACTCTGTTAGTTTTGCGAACATATCTTTCCGAATGTGTTAACGGTTCATTAGCCATATTTTATTGTACCCTCACAACACTACAAAATACACCGTTACGTCCCAACTGACTGCAAACCGCATCGCCACTGTCCAAATTCTTAACCGGACCTACTCTCAGATGGAACAACTCTTTGCCCTGACCGTCAGCCGGCGTATCTACCGAATAGAACGGCTCATAACTGCTCAACAGCGAAGAATATTTGGCCGATAATTCTCTCCACAAAGATTCCAGATTATTAACATTACTGTCAGTACCGAGTTCAATTGACAAACTCTCATTCTCCTGACCGCTGAATCCGCTTCCGTATCTGTAATCCGGATACGGATTTTGCATACTGCTGCCGTTTGAGCGATCTATACAATGCATCTTGCTGCAATCTATTGCCGACACACCGTCAACTGCACCATTCGGCAAATATACTCCGCCGTTTGTGCCAAAAGCATAACCCTCAGCGCCGTTTGCCGAAGCGCCACCGTTTGCAGAAGCATTACCTGCTCCGCCGGCTGCTCCCGAACCTACAGCGGCCGCCGCACCTAAAGCATTTGCACCGTTAGGAATTTTTGCACCGACATCCCAACCATTATTATTTTCGGCATAGTCCACATACTGCAAGCCGTCTTCATCCGAACGACGCATCTTCAAACAAACCATTCTCTTTCCGCTGCGCAGAACCATATCTCCCACACCTTCAACAATGATGAGGCGGTTGTTCGGCCCTTTGGTTCTGAAACCTACCGGAGTTTCCGTACGTTCAACAATCATGGTAACAATCGGACGCTGAAGCATATTTAAGGCTTTTTCACCTAAATCTATATAAGTAAAAATATCGTCATGCCATACTCTTTCCGGCGCAATAATCACATCATCCGGATTTGGTACATAAATTTCAACATCAAATCTGAACTTTGTCGGGTCCATCGGAATACTTTTCAGCCAATCTTCTTTCAAAAAACGTTTTGTAAACGTAGAATCTACCGATTTTCCGCCGTTGCCGTAAAAATTGTTCGCATTTATATGGCCCGAACCACTCCCAATACCTACTTTCCCTGAGCTGCTACTGGGACTACCTCCCGATGCGCCGTTGCCGACAACATCAATATCTATGATTGAATTGGTTAAGCGTTCGGTATTAACACCCTCGCTCTTTACATAAAAAACATATTTATTTCCCGAACGACCGAAAACAATAACGTTTGTATCAACACCGACTGCCGCTCCAGATCTCGGATAAAGCAAAATCGTGTTAGGACCGGTAATGTTGCCGTCGAAAGAACCTTCATCACCGAAATAAATGTTTTCTACCAATTCCCACTCCGGAAAATTTACCAATGTAACCATTGCTTCACGCAAACGAATTGGCAACACCAAATCAGGTGTCCAATAATATTTGGAATATGCCGGCTTGCTTTGTCCTTCGCCCAAATTCTGCAAAGGATCTTGCCAAGCGCTTTGAATCATTCCCAAAGAATTGAAACCGGCATAGTTCAAATTCATCGGCTGATATTTACCTTGCGATTGATCGGCATACTGGTCCATACTGCCTTCGTCAAGCAATTCCGCACAATGAGCCTTTCCGACCACCAGAACGCCCGTTAATAACAACATCAGATATTTCAAACCAATTCTCATCATTTTATCCTCAATCTTATTCTTTAATTTGCTTAGTGCCATATGATATAACCTTAAATCCTACCGGATTTTTCAACCGTTCTCTATATTGTACTTTGCGCGGCACATATTGTATTTTCATGCTGGCGCGATAACGAATGGTTCTCGGTGTATATGACGAAGGTAAATAATAATCAACGCTATATTCGACTTGCCAAACGGCATCTTCTATTTCGTTGACGGTTATAATTTTAACATTGCTGGTTAAACCGTCTTTTCTCATGCGTTGCATCAGTTTTTTGCCGGTATTTTCCAGAAAATCTTTATAAACAATAGGTGAAGACATTTCTTGCAAATCACCGCCGTTATTCCAACGTGCTTCCATCTCTTCAACATCCGGCAACAAAGTAGTGCGCAACAACACATATTGTCTGACAAAGGTTTCGGTTATAGATTTTTGAGCTTCCATATTCCGACTGTAAGGAACAATTCTGTATACTTGTTCCTCTTTGTTGGAAAGAGTCAACAAATACGGCTCAACCCTATATAAAGGCAAAATATTTGCCACCGTCATCAATAATATCAGATTGCAACAAATGCTTATGGCCGTTACCACCGCAAAAGCACGCGCCGTCCACAAATAACGTTTTTCACTGGAATTTACGATAATATTATCAGCACTGCTGCGAACAGCCTGGCTCGTCGCGGTTCGACGAGGAGCCTGACGGACCTGTTGTCCTTGCCCGATTAAACGTTGTTGCGTATTGTTTCTGCCCAGCTGATCTGCCATTTTTCACTCCATATGCTTCAGATTGTTTCCCAAAACCAATCCGGAACATCTTTGATAATCTCAATTTGCATACAAGCGCACGGAGACAATTTTAATTCGTTCACATCTTTACCGATACCAACAGCTTCCGGCTCATAATACGAACCGAACAAACTGCAAGCCGATAAAACCAAAAACATTGCAAAAATCAAAATTTTTTTACTCATCTTTTTTCCCTTTTTTCTGCTGAGTATAGAATCCGCCATACCCCAGAATATGCCTGATTTACGGCCTTTTTAAAGTCGTAAAAAGACACTCCTTTGCGTATTATACTAAATTAAAAAGATTAAAATAGATTAAACAAATTATTCTCTTATTTCACTTTGGTTATACTTCATAACCGTAAATCCCAAAGGATTAATCAATCTCGGCCTTTGCAGGCTTCTTTCCGGTATAAATTTCGGAGTTATTGAAACTTTGTAGCGTTTAGTCTTCAAAGTCAATGCCCCGCTGTTACCGCGGTTTTTAGAAAGGTTAAACACCGTAAACACAACATTCCATGCCGGACTGCTCTCGGTTTCTTTTCCCAGTTCGTCTATTCTGACTTCGCTGGAATAATCATCATCAAACATCTGATCCACAGAATCGGCATTTTTGCCCACAAATTCGGCATAAACATCAGGCGCGGACATATATTCTATAATTCCTCCCGGACCCCAACGAGTACGCATTTCCTGCATATCATTAACCACCGTGTTACGTAAAATCACATACTGTTTTATATACATTTCCGTAACTTTTTTTATAGAAGACATTTTCGGGTCAATCGGCTCATATCTGACCATTGTTTCCGTATCATTCTGTTTTATAATCAACAACGGTTCAACCGATATCTCCGGTGCCAAACGGAATATAACCAACGAAGCGCACAGAAAAAAAGACAACGAGATAATCGCACACAATATCACCAATCGCGAAAGCCACATAAAGTAAATGCTTTTTGAAGTACGTTCTTCCACGCCCTCATCGGTAACGAACTCCATTTTTTGATATTCGCCCTTATGAGAATTGTTTCCTGATAACAAACGGGTTTTTGACCCTTGGGTTAACTCTGCCACTTTTTATCTCTCCGATTTGTTAAAACACGCTGTAAACCGGACAATAAGGCGGTCTGAGTTGTTCTCTCTGTCTTTCAAATTCTTCATCGCCTTCTTTACCGTATTTATCTTCTACACTGCTGTTGGCATTTTGAGTTTTTATCTTTTCCGACAGTTCATTAAGATCTTCATCTCCGCTGATATGTACGACTTCATCAGCATCAGTTATCATAACTTCCAAAGTGTGCGTAATTTGCTCGAATTTATTTTTAATGCTTTCCGTTTTACCGTTAACATTATCCAATTCGGAAATTACTTTTTGCATGGCCTCTTCTTTTTTATTATCCAAAACTCTTTCGGCAGCAGCATAATCATCATTGTTAAGCAAATTAAAATCTTCTCTGATATCAAATCCGGTCCCCACAAACACACTCCGCAAATCATCTTTAATGGTTTCAATTTGCAAATCCACCTTTGCCACAGAATCTTTGGCAGTAACCACCAAATCTTTCATATCAAAATAACTGCCGAACACATCGTTTGATAAAAAGGCTCTTCTGCTCATATATAATAAGGCATCATCTCTGGCATTTTTGCCGATTTCTTTGGTGTTATCCTGAATGTAAACCATCTTTTGCAAATCATAGTTAAAGGTCAAATCGTGTCTTACGGAACTTTCATCAATTTCAATATCTTTATCCGATACCATTGATGCTCCATGATAGCCGTACTTACTTATTGCCTCGGCTCTGAGCTTTGATATCGCTTCCGTTCTAAGCTTTATGAGTGCCTCTTTGTTCGGCACATAGGCCAAAATCGTGCCGAGCTCACTGTTGGCATTATAACCTTTACCGAAACGGCTGTCGCCCACTTCATAATCAGCAGGCCATTCATCGGCATTTCCCATATATTCGGTTCCCGGACTGCCCCCGGCTTCCAAATCAATTGCCGCACTCGGCATATCAGGCATCAATCTGTTATTGAACTGCAATTCGATGTTTGCACATTGTCTCAAGCTCGAATCGCCGGTGTTTCTGACTACATAAAGATATTTATCACTGCCTTTTCTCGCCGGAGCAACTTCATATGACTTATAATTATGAACTATTCGGCAAGGATAAATTCCCGATCCCAAGAAACCCGTACTGCCTTTATCTCCCAACAATCTGGTCAAATCGAATTCTTTTTCTTCAAATGCGTGACGTTTTAAGATGTAACGCCAAATTTCCGGTATATCCAACCCGCTGTTCAAGAAACTGTATCTTGAAATCAATAAAGCATCATTGGAAGCCAGGTTGTCACGCATATAATATTTATCTATGCTGTTATAATCTACCACATCAAAGTGTAAAACTTCTCGTAACGGCGCAGACGCAAAGTCAATTGCTTCTTTTGGCATGCTCAAATCCCTCTTTTGCGGCAACAAACCGACAAAATATTTTTCATCCGGTGTTGTGCAAAAATCATCTTTGCAAAGAGTTTTAAACACTCCGGCCAAAGGCTCAACAAAAATTTCGGCACTTCCGGCACTCAAGGCTTCAAGCTCGGCAATCACTTCACAGCCGTCCGCAATCAAATCTGCTGCCGTTATATTGGTCAACCGGTCAACCATTCTTTTGTGAATCGGGTGAATTGTATCCTTAGCCCTCACGGAATTATAAATCTGCTCATCTCCGCTTTCTCTATAACTCTTTATCTCATTTATGGCTATATCAACCTGTTTAACTCCGTAATCTTGAATGCACCTCATCAACCTTCCGGCATATTGCACCGGCACAATTGCCCCCATCGCCTCATTTATAATACCGGTCGGCACCGAGTTTTTATATTCGGCCACAAAGTTATCCGATGCCACACGAGCCTCATATTCCGCATCACTGCTACGTTTTACAAAATTCTTTCTTTCTTCTTCCAACGCATTATTAAGTCCGTCGAGTTCTTTCTTTTCATCCTTAATTTTTTGTTCCAAAACGCTCGGATCACCCAATTTACGCAATTCGGCCAACGCTTCCTGCTCTTTTTGTTTGTTCTCGTTTTTTGAATCTGAAAAATTCTTATTTGATCCGCTGTTAAGGTTTACAACTCTGTCAAAAAAGGCGTAGAGAGCCTTACTCAAATCCAATCCTTCGCTTGACTTAGGACCTTCATCCTGAGCATTTTTCACAATTTCCTTCAGTTCGTTATATCTTTTATTAAGTGCATCCAAATCTCTGCCGTCTTTATCCAACAAAGCATACAGTTCGTCTTTTCGATTTTGAATGCTTTTCATAATTCCTTTATGTTCCGACAACAGATTTTCAAACTTTTTATTTTCATTATAAATAAGTTCACTTATTTTTTTCTCCGGTGTATCAAACTCGGATAAGCTCTTTCCAAGGTTGCCGATAGAATCTTCATTTTCAGCACGTTTGTCTTCTCTTTGCTTATACAGCTTTTTGATTTTTGAATTAACCGAGCTTATGGAATCTGAAAGTTCTGCTCTTTCCTCTTCATCTTCACTTGCATTATATCTCTTCTTCAGTCTTTGCAATCTGTTTTCATTGTCTGTTATATCTTCCGCATAATATGGGAATATGGCATTAATCGCCGAAGATAATCCGGCCAACACATCGGTTACCGGTAAATCGCCGACATAATCTCTTATATTTGCGTACTTTCCGTCGATATATTGGTCATAAAACTCTTTCTGGTCGTGCCATAATGCCGGTTTTTCAGAAAAATTGCCTACCCGTTTACCGGTTTTCGCATCCGTATAGGTTATATTGAATACATCTTCACCCTTTATACCTGCGTTAACGGCCATTTTGACGATTTCCGACCCCAAAACCCAGTTCATCAAATCGTTCTTTCGAGCCTCGGCCTTGGTTTCATCGGCACTTTTCTGATCCAAAGCCAACTGGTCTGCCGTAGCCGATGAATCGCTTTTGCTGTTTTTCTTCGTATTACTTATCGAATCGTCTATTGCACCGAAATCATCGCCATCATCCGTATCCAACGGAGTAACATATACTCCCTCGCCCTTATTTTCGGAAACACCGTTGCCATCCTCGGCAATATATGTTTCATTTTCGGAAATGGCATCTTCTTCTTTTGCCTGTTCGGAAAAATCCTTCAAATAACTCATAAAGCCATATTCAAAATCCTCTTCATCGGCACTTTGAACATAGATTTTTTCTTGCGGCCAATATTCTTTTCCGCCGCGCTTTATTGAGCCGAAGCCCGATTCATTACTCTTATAAAAATTACTTTCATTCAAGCTGATGGTATATGAATCATCACTCGGCAACACCTCCAACTTTCCGGCTTCGTCGCTTACATAATAGTTCGGCACATCATACAGATATTTTGACGGTGATACATCAGAAACATACTTAGTCGGTGTATAATGGCAAGCTATCAGATTTTGTGAAACATCAAATTCTCTACACTGCGGACCATACATCTGCTTTATACTCATTCCGCCGGCCGCACAATTTTTAGCTATATTCAAATAATCAAGCGTTTTTTGATAATATTCCCTCATTGTCTTTTGACTTTCAAAC
>JAGDBT010000148.1 GCA_017958895.1 Alphaproteobacteria bacterium
AATAACTTATTTTCTTCTTAAAAAGGCCGGTATATCCAAATCATCTCCCGACACATCAAAATCTTCCTCAACCGCTAAATTCGTTTCAGGAACAGATGTACCTATTGTTCTTTCATCATGATTTTTTCTGCGAGCCCGAGAAATTCCGATTACCCGCTCAATAAAGTTCGGACGACTGTTTTCCTCTTCTTCAAACAGAACATCATCATCATTACTGCTTTGATCTTCATCTTCCTTAAACACCGAAGTATCATTGTTGCTGAAAAATACAGGTTCTTCCTCGGCCGGCATTATATTTTCAAGTGAAGTTTGGCTGGAAAAGAAATCATCAGCCGGAGCAACAGAATTTAATTCCAATTCCGCCTTTTCCGTTTCTTCTTCCCGGCTGTCTCCGTTCATAATGGCAGAGAATAATGCCGAAGCTTGCGGAACTTCCGGCAATATATCCGATTTATCAAGCGATGCAAAATCATCATCTAACGACGATTTTACAAAATCCAAATCGGTCTTTTCCAATTCTTCAACCGGCTCTTCTTCCGGAGTCCATACCGGTGCTTCTTCCACAGGTTCTTCACTTAAAAAGCTTTCCGGCTCAACTGTCGGAACAGCCGGATGTAAATCATAACTTTGGTCAATTAAAGACGGCTCTTCGCGAACCGCTTTCGGTTCAGGTTTGGCCAAGCCGTCATTTATACCGGTTACCACAATGGAAACTCTGATTTTTCCTGCTAACCCGTCATCAAAACTCGACCCGAAAATAATGTTGGCATCATCACCGACTTCTTCTTTGATGGTATTTGCGGCTTCATCCAATTCCGGAAGAGTAATATCTTTTCCACCGGTAATGTTTATCAAAACGCCCTTGGCACCCTGCATAACGCAATCATCCAAAAGCGGATTGGATAAAGCCTGACGAGCCGCCTCTTTGGCACGTCCTTTTCCCTCGGCCTCACCGGTACCCATAATGGCTTTGCCTTTATCTTCCATAATATTTTTAACATCGGCGAAGTCCAAATTAATCAATCCCGGCATCATCATTAAATCGGTTATTGAGCGAACACCGGAATAAAGTACATTATCCGCCATTTGAAAAGCATCCGACAAAGTGGTATTTTCATCGGCAATACGGAACAAATTCTGGTTTGGAATAACGATGATACTGTCAACTTCTTTAATAAAGTTCTGTAAGGCCGTATCGGCTATTTCCATACGTTTCTTACCCTCAAAACTGAACGGCTTGGTAACAACACCTACCGTCAGAATTCCTTTTTCTTTGGCTATATGAGCAACAACCGGAGCGGCACCCGAACCTGTTCCTCCGCCCATACCGGCAGTGATGAACACCATATTAACATCGGTTAAGGCATCGGCTATCTTATCCTTGGCTTCTTCCGCAGCCATCTTACCGATTTCCGGACGAGCACCCGCACCAAGACCCTGAGTAATTTCGAGTCCGAGCTGAATTTTTCTGGTTGCCGAAGAATGAGCCAAAGCCTGCGCATCGGTGTTGGCAACAATAAAATCAACACCTTCCAAATTTTGCGCAATCATATTGTTGACGGCATTTCCGCCGCCTCCGCCGACTCCTACAACCGCAATACGAGGTTTCAAGTAAGAGACTGCTGTGTCTGCAACACCCAGATTTATAGCCATTTATTTATTCTCCTTGAGGATAAGGTTAATATTCACTTATGTAAAAAACGATACCCTAAATAAATTAAGTTTTAGTTACCATTTTAAGAATTTTACTTAATCCAATTAAATATTTTCATCAATCTGTTGCTACCCAAAGGACGATTTATAACCTTTTTCGGTTTGCATTCAATATTGTTGGTGGCAAACAACAACATGCCCAATGAGGTGGCAAAAATCGGATTATTCGCCAAAGGCTCCGGCAGCCCGCCTATATTGCGCGGCCCGCCCAATCTTACCTGCTTATTTAATATCAAATTAGCCACTTCGCGCATACCCGGAAGTTGACTTCCTCCGCCGGTCAGCACCACGCGATGATTCTGCAAATTATGCAACCCGTGTGTTTCAAGCTTGCGAGCGACCAATTCAAATATTTCCTCAACCCTAGGTGCGATTATACGTATTAAATCCGAACGATGCATCTGTTTAATTGAGCTGTCGTCTTCTTCTCCCAACGGATAAACATTTATGTTTTCATACTCATCTTGAGTAACCCCGAATGCGCAACCGCAACGAATTTTAAGATCTTCGGCGTGCTCAAAAGAAGTAGTCAAACCTTTGGTAATGTCGCGAGTAATGTTTATTCCGCCAACCGGAATTGTTGAAAAAGCTACTGGGAATCCGCCCTTAAAGGTAGCAATACTGGTAGTTCCGCCGCCTATATCGATAATGGTTGAACCATATTCTCTTTCATCTTCAACCAAACAAGACATTCCCGCGGCATAGGCCGAAAAAGCCATAGAATCTATATTCAAATGCGCCGCTTCAACCACCGAGGCCAAATTGCGTCGCAAAATACTCGGATACATTCCGAGCAAAATGTTAACCGACAACTCCTCGCCATATATATTTCGCGGATCCTTCAAATCTTCACCGCCGTCAATTTTATAATTGGTAAGCATGGAATGAATTAAATCATTGTTGCCGATATTTATTTTCGCCAACCCTTTATCCATTACTTTATTGATATCTTCTTGAGAAATCGGACGATTCTTTTTTAAGGCGATTGATGACCTACGCAAACAAGCTAAGGTTTTTTCACCGGATATATTCAAAATAACACCGTTTATTTGTTCATGAGCTTTTTGTTCGGCCGCTTCCACGGCGTTGCATACCGATATGGTTGCTTCGTTAATATCGGTAATAACTCCGTTTTTTATGCCTTTTGAAGCATTATACCCATACCCGACCACCGAAATTTTTTTATCTTTCGTAACATGGGCGATAAGGCAACAAACCTTCGACGAGCCTATATCCAGAGCGGCAATGGTCTGATAATTCACGGTAATATCCTCTGTAACGGAATTAATGTTTAACTTTCTTCTCGGTATCTGACTTGCTCAGACCGACAACAACTTTATTTTTTAACCTTAAATCAATAAAGGTTAATTTTCTTTTAAGAATCCCCTGAGTTTTATCTAATTTTGCCAATTTTTTCCACATACCCGCCAAATTTTCTTCCGGCATTTTTACCGTAACACCCTTTTCAACATCATCAAATATCAGATTCCATCTTCTTTTAGAAATCAAATGTGCTGCTTTCAGACGGGCAAATAATTCCGGCTCGGTTTCCACAATCTTTAATAGAGCATTGAAATGCTTAGGCGCATCTTCCCCGATAATTTGTAAGATATTTGCTTGCGGAACATATTCGGTTTTTATAATTTCGCCTTCTTCATCTATCGGATAAAATTCATTTTGGTATTGCCAGATTGATTTTACTTCTTTTTCGGTAATACTGATATGAATAACATTCGGGAAATAACGTCTGGTAACGCTTACTTTTTTAATCCACGGCAAATCTTCAAGCCGACGACATATTTCATCTAAATCAATTTCTAAAATATTATCCCCGCGTTGCAACCGCATAACTTCCAAAATATCTTCCTTGGAAGTTTTAAATCTGCCCTCAATGGTAATATCATCGAGTCCCCAGCCGGCATTCGCCGTTTTATTATAAATTTCCGCCAGCAGAGAATCTATCTGTTTTCCGACCAAATCATGTCGCAGTGTAATAATGCCCATCGTTAACAGCCAAATACTGCCCAAAAGCAGCAGATTACCGATTAAACGATAAGGCCAAAGCACTTCTTCATAGACTTTATTGTCGGCAACCACTTTTCCCTACTCCTTTCCGACTTTTTTTACTTCCAACTCAAGTTTCACGCCCTTGCAAGCCTCAACCTTTTCCATAATACTCTCGCAAAGTTTTTCAATATCCGATGCTGTCGCTGTGCCGTCATTTTCAATAAAATTGCAATGTTTGGCAGACATTTTTGCTCCGCCGATTGTTATTTTATCGGCTCCGCTGTCTTTAATAAGTTCCCAAGCCTTGTAACCGCTCGGATTTTTAAATGTTGAACCGGCGGTTTTGATACCTTGAGGTTGATTAACACGTCTGTATTCGCTGTTTTTCTTTAATGTTTCGGTTATTTCGGAAGCGGCTTTTTCTTCGGTTTTCAAGGTGAGTTCCAAAATTATCCAATCTGCCGGAAAATCACTGTGACGATACGAAAGATGAAAATCCTTTGCCGCAACTTCCTTAATATTTCCTTTTTTATCAATAATTTTTGCCGAAAGCAAAACATCGGAAAGTTCATATCCGAAACAACCGGCATTCGAATAAACCGCTCCGCCCAAACTTCCCGGAATTGAGCACAAAAATTCCAATCCGCCGACGGCATTATCAATCAATATTTTTTTAAGTGCGCCGTTCAACAGACCGGCACCGCATATTATTTTGCCTTTTTCTATTCGTATTTGCGCAAACTTTTGATTTTTTAATTTAACAACGACACCGGGCATTCCACCGTCTCTTATTAAAAGATTGGATCCGCCGCCGAGCACAAAAACCGGTAAATCATCATTTTTGGCGCGTAAAAAATTTTGCAAATCTTCTTCATCTGCCGGAAAGAACATTACTTCCGCCGGTCCACCGACATTGAGCCAAGTATATTTACTCAAAGGTTCGGAAAATCTGTATTCTCCTCTGACCTCAGGCAAACTGTTTTCCGGTTTTCTATCGTTACTCATTGCATATCCTTATCTTCAGAAGCCGTGTTTTGTCTGGTAATAGCCAGTAACATTCCGACCGTTATCGCACTTCCCAACAAAGAAGACCCGCCATATGAAATAAACGGTAATGTCATTCCTTTAGTCGGAATAACATGCAGTGACGAAGCTATATTTACGAAAGCTTGCACTCCCAACGAAGCCGCCAATCCCACTTCGGCATACATTACAAATAAATTGGTTTCTTTAAGTGCCGCTTTAAGCGCACGATAAACGATAATTGCAAATAAGGCTATTATAATCAAACACAAACCCACTCCGTATTCTTCGCCGGCCACGGCAAAAATAAAATCCGTATGTGCATCGGGAATAAGCAATTTTACCGTGCCTTCTCCCGGGCCTTTTCCCACCAGATTTCCGTTTTGAAACGCTTCAATAGCCCGCATAATCTGATAGCTGGTTTCATCACTGCCGTATAAAAACTGATCAACTCTTGCCCTGAAGTGCGGATAAACAACATAGAGCAACCCCAATGAAGCCACTCCGCCTATTGCTAAAATTCCGACTATAATCAAAGGTAATCCGGCCAAAAATAATTGCAACGCAAAAACTGCCGTAACCAAAGCCGTCATACCTATATCCGGTTGCAACAACAACAATCCGGCCACTATTCCATACAAACCTATACTAATCCACATACCCGGAAAATAATCATATTTTTTGCCGCAATCCAAAAGCCAAGCCGTAACGATAATGAACAACGGTTTCATAAATTCCGAAGCCTGTAATGAGAACCCGAACAAACTTATCCAACGTCTGGCGCCCTTAGTTTCAAAACCGAAAAACAACGTAATTAAAAGCAGAAAAACCACCACCGCAAAACCGGTTATGGATACGCGTCTGACCGCCTTAAGATTGAACATGGAAAGCACTACAATCGTAACTATTGAAGCCAAAACATAAACAACCTGCTTACGCACAAACCAATAATCATCAACGTTAATGCGTCTGGCAACCGCCGGACTGGCCGTAATATCCAAAATAACTCCGATGGTCAGCAAAGCGAGCGCCACGAATAAAATAACTTTATCGACCGTCCACAACCATTTTGAAAAGATACTGTGATTTTTGCGCGATAATCCAACCATTTCGACCTCTCCGCTTTATACAAAAATCAAGCTGCCAATTACGGTCAATATCAGAGCCGTTGACCAAAAACTCAAAACCACCTTGCGCTCACTCCAGCCGAGTTGTTCAAAATGGTGATGAATAGGTGCCATGCGGAAAAAGCGTTTACCGGTTTTCTTAAAATAAGCCACCTGAATAACAACCGAAAGTGTTTCTGCCACAAAAACTCCGCCGACAATTACCAAACTTATTTCATGCTTGGTAATAACCGATATTGCTCCCAAAATGGCGCCTAAAGCCAAAGAACCGGTATCTCCCATAAAAACTCGCGCTTTCGGTTTATTAAAGTAGAGAAAGCCCAAACAAGAACCGATTAACGCCGCACAAACCACGGCAATTTCCCCACAGCGCGGAATATAGAGAACATTATATTCCAGGGCATCCGGACGTCCGCAAAAATAGGCCACAAACATGAAGAACACAAAAGCAATAATCAATAAGCCGGAGGCCAAACCATCCAGGCCGTCGCTTAAATTAACGCCGTTTGAAGCTCCGGAAATAACCACCACAGCAAAAGGAATGTATAACCACGATAAATTGATAAAAATATCCTTCAAATAAGGAAACGTAAGTACCGTATTTATTCCCCTCGGAGTCGCCGAGGTTATGATACTGGCCGCGACCAAGGCCGTTAAGAATTGCAAAAACAATTTCATACCGGCGGTCATGGCATTGGAATTTTGACGCTTAACTTTCCAATAATCATCAAGAAAACCCGTTGCTCCATAGACCAACAGAATAAAAATACTTACCCAGACAAAATGGTATGAAATGTTGGCAAATATCAAAACAGAAAGAATTGTTGTGCCCAAAATAAGCAGTCCTCCCATAGTCGGAGTTCCTTTTTTGGTTTTCAAATGACTTTGAGGACCGTCTTCGCGAATCGGTTGGCCGCTTTTTTGCCAACCGTGCAAATAATTGATTAAAGTTCCGCCCAACAACAAACTGAGCAACAATGACACCAAAAATGCCATAAGCATACGCAATTCCACGGAACAGCCCCAATGAAATAATTCCAACATATCCGTCCTCCCGATGTTTTCTCTGAGGTTATTATAAATGTCTAAAATAAATCTTAAAAAATGATATTTTCTGTTTAAATTTACGAGAATTTTACTATTATTTTGATATGGTATTTCCGAACGCGGAGGATTTTATTATGAAAAAACTGTGTATGATATTACTTTTAGGTGTTTTATTACCTTTCGGCAATGCCTTTGCCCAAGGAGATGATTTGTTTGATATTGATGAAGAGGATTCATTATCCGGTTCTAAAGTAACAGCCGAACAGAATAAAAAGGCCGATAACAATTCATTTTTGTCATCGTTTTTAAGCAATCGTTTGCCGGCTTCCACCGCCCGCAACATCAATAAGGCCGAAAAAGTTTTTTGCTACACGGTTGATTATGCTCAAGGCGATTATGAAGGTTATCTGATTGATGATTTGGCCATAACCGGATCGTGCGGCGAATTATCGGAAGAAGGCAAAAATGTTATAAAACAGTTTTTGTTTAATAATAATTCCCTGTTTTCAAACAGCACCGACAAATGCAACATTTCTCCGAAAATAGTGCTCAGATATGTTCACGGCATTGACCATACCGATGTTTTGATTTCGTCACCTTGCCAGTCTTTAACCTTTTTCCACGGCAGAGACATAACAACCATAAATGCCGCACCGGGAGCGGCCGTTGTTGACCAAATTGTAAATTCTTATTCCACCTTAAAAGAAAAATTTCTTTCTCCGGCTCTTTTGGGACAAATGGTTGCCTCCGGTCAGGTCATGAACAAAGGTCAAAAAGAAATTGTTCGTCGCCTTTCACCTACCGAAGCACCGATAAAAAAATGGAACAATAACAATCAGGCCGCTTCTGATACAGCCGCACCTAAGGCCGAAACGCCTAAGCAACCGGCTAAATCCGGCTGGAATCGTCTTAAATAAAATTAACATAATTCTGTTGATTGTTATTCCCCTTGCTCTTGCCTTTAGGGCAATAATCGTTTATTTATAACATATGTTAAATGAACACGAGGTAGAGGGTGAAAAAAATTTCGCATTTAAAAACAGCTCTGACCTATGCCAATGCTCTGTATGAAGGAGCACGGGAAGTACATGGTTTGGAAATTGCCTATCAAAATGCTCTTGCTTTGCGAAATTTGAGTCCTCAGGATTTTGCGGAAATCGCCAAGCTTAATAATCCCCTCATAAAAATCGCAGATAAAGAAAAGCTGTTGACTTTAGCGGCCCAAAAGCTTGATTTAAGCACTCCCGTGTTGAATATGTTCAAACTTATGGCTGAAAATCACAAACTTGATATCTTGTTGCCCGCCGTTGAGCAATTTATAATTTTATATCAAAACAAACATGAGCTTGCCGAAGTGCAAGTTACCACCGTGCAAGCACTGTCCGCAGAACAGGAAAAGCTCTTGCGGGAAAAATTGGCTAAAATTTTTAATAAACAGATAGTCTTACACTATTTTATTGATCCGCAAATTATCGGCGGTTTGGTGTTGCAATATGCCGATAATCTGATTGATAATTCCGTCAAGCATAAACTTGACTCTTTGGAAAAATTGATGAAAGGGAACAAATAATGTCCGCACAGGCAAATGAAATATCCTCCATATTAAAAGATAAAATCGCGGAATTTGATTTTGAAACGGATATGTCGGAGGTCGGTCGCGTACTTTCGGTCGGCGATGGCATAGCCCGTATTTACGGCTTAGATAAAGTGCAATTAAATGAGCTGGTTGAGTTTCCGAGCGAGGTTAAAGGTATGGCCCTCAATTTGGCTGAAGACGGGGTTGATGTCGTTCTATTCGGATCAGACGAAAATATCCGCGAGGGCGATCTGGTAAAAAGAACCGGCAAAATAGTCAGCGTTCCCGTAGGTAAAGAGCTTTTGGGACGTGTGGTAGATGCTTTGGGAAGTCCTATTGATGACTTAGGCGAAATAAAAGCTCAAAAATTTTCAAATGCCGAGGTCAAAGCACCGGGAATTATTCCAAGGAAGAGCGTTCACGAACCGGTATGCACCGGTATTAAAGTTATTGATGCTCTTACCCCTATCGGTCGCGGTCAGCGCGAGTTGATTATCGGTGATCGACAAACCGGCAAAACCTCTCTTATCATTGACACCATTCTTAATCAGAAAAAAACCAATGATGCGGCAAAGTCCGACAATGAAAAATTGTTCTGCATTTATGTTGCCATCGGGCAAAAACGTTCATCGGTCGCTCAGGTGGTAAAAATCTTGAGAGATTACGGCGCCATGGATTATACGATTGTAGTAGCTGCCACAGCTTCAGAACCGGCTCCTATGCAGTTTTTGGCACCATATTCCGCAACCGCTATGGGAGAATATTTTCGCGATAACGGAATGCATGCCGTAATTTTTTATGATGACCTTTCAAAACATGCCACCGCCTATCGACAAATGTCGCTTTTAATCAGAAGACCGCCGGGACGTGAAGCTTATCCGGGAGATGTTTTCTATTTGCACTCGCGTTTGTTGGAACGTGCCGCAAAACTTAATGAAAAATACGGTTCTGGTTCACTGACCGCTTTGCCGGTTATTGAAACACAGGCCGGCGATGTTTCTGCCTATATTCCGACCAATGTAATTTCCATTACCGACGGCCAAATATTTTTGGAAACCGATTTGTTTTATCAAGGCATCAGACCGGCCGTAAATGTGGGAATATCCGTGTCTCGTGTCGGCTCATCGGCACAAATTAAAGCCATGAAACAAGTTGCCGGCTCCATGAAACTTGATTTGGCGCAATATCGTGAAATGGCATCTTTTGCTCAATTTTCCAGTGATTTGGATGTTTCAACCAGAAAACTTTTGGATAAGGGAGCAAAACTTACGGAAATATTAAAGCAACCCGTGCATAAACCTTTGCCGATAGAAGAAGAAGTCGTTTCGATTTTTGCGGGTGTACGCGGTTATTTGAAGGAAATACCGACGGATAAAGTTCAAGATTTTGAAAAATCTTCTTTGCAATGTTTGCGCGAACAGTATCCGCAGTATTTGCAAGAAATTCGTGAAGAGAAAGTTATTTCCGAGGAATTGGAAACAAAGTTGCGTGCTTTTTATAAAAGCTTTGTCGAGCAATATTTGCAAAAACAGGAAAAGGTAGCGTAAATGTCCGGATTGAAAGAACTGCGAAAACGTATTCAGGCCGTAAAATCTACGCAAAAAATCACTTCTGCCATGAAGATGATTGCGGCCTCTCGTTTGCATCGGGTTCAGACTCTCTCTCAACAAAATAAAATCTATGATTTAAACCTGGAAAACTCGCTACGTCGTGTTATCTTTGCCTTAAAGCAGGAAGAAAACCAAAAAAATATAAAATATATAACTCCGAAATTATTGCAAAATAAAACAAAACCGCAAAATTATCTTTTATATGTGTTTTCTTCGCAGCGCGGTTTGTGCGGTGCATATAACGTAAATATTGCCCGTCAGGCAACTCGGAGAATTAAGGAACTATTGAAGCAAAACAAAAATATAAAGGTGATTTGTTTGGGAAAAAAGGCTTATGAAATATTGTGCCGTACTTTTGTCGCACAAAATCTTGACATACAACTTTTTAATGAGGAACAAAACCTTTCGTACTCTCAAACGGCCGCTCTTTTGGCGCAGGAAATTCTTCAGGGTTTCAAATCGGAAGAATTTGATATCTGCGAATTTATTTATGCCCGTTTCACTTCGGCTTTGAACCATGATTTTATTTGTGAAAAGGTTTGTCCGTTAACAATTGAAAGCTTGCCCGAAGATGAAAAACTTTTAATAAACGGAGATTCTTTTTATGACTACATGCCGGATAAAATTAATTTTCTGGGACAAATCCTGCCTTTATATTTTGCCAACAACATCTTAAAAATCATACTCAGTTCTGAGGCTTCGGAGCACAGTACCCGCATGACCTCTATGGATAACGCAACCAGAAATGCGCAAAAAATAGTCGGTGAGCTGACCTTAAAATATAACAGTTTAAGACAATCGGCCATTACCACGGAACTGATTGAAGTGATAGCCGGCGCGGAAGCTGTTTAACATCAGGAGAATTTTAATGACACAACTAAAGGAAAATCAAAAATCAAACGGTCATATCCATCAAGTTTTGGGAGCCATTGTTGATGTAAAATTTGAAAGTGAAGGTGAAATGCCGGATATTTTTACCGCCTTGGAATGCGATAATCACGGCAAACGTCTGGTTTTAGAGGCCGAACAACACTTGGGTGATTGCGTTGTTCGTTGTATTGCTCTTGATGCCACGGATGGTCTGGTGCGCGGTCAGGAAGTGATAAATACCGGCGAGCCGATAAAAGTTCCGGTCGGACCTGAATTATTGGGCAGAATAGTTAATGTATTAGGCGAACCGATTGATGAAAGAGGAGAAATAAAATCACAAACCTTTTCGCCTATCCACCGCGATCCTCCTTCATTTACGGCTCAATCAACCAAAGAGCAAATTTTGGTAACCGGTATCAAGGTAATTGATTTGCTTGAGCCTTACAGCAAAGGCGGAAAAATAGGTTTGTTCGGCGGTGCGGGGGTCGGAAAAACCGTTTTGATTATGGAACTTATAAATAATATTGCCAAAGGCCACGGCGGATATTCCGTATTTACCGGAGTCGGTGAACGCACCCGCGAAGGAAATGATTTGTATCATGAAATGATAGAATCCGGAGTTATAGATTTGAACGGCTCAAATTCAAAAACC
>JAGDBT010000149.1 GCA_017958895.1 Alphaproteobacteria bacterium
AATATTATTCCCATAATCAAGGCGGCAGAGGCATTTTTCCACGGGCTTATGCCGGCAGATTGCATGGCCACCAATTCCCTGTCGGCAATCAGGCGATTATAAACAAACATAACGGACACAAATAAAGCTACCGGAGAAAGCACATTAAAGATTCGCGGCATCAGCAAAGAAGTCATCTCCGCAAACAAATAAACAGGCAAACCCTGACGAGTTACCATTTCCACAAAACGCAAAGATTGCGTGAGCCACAACATGGCCAGCAAAGAAAAAGAAATGAGCAAAAAACCGATAAAAATCTGTTTTGTTATGTAAGCAGTTAATATTCTCATACGCGTGATTATAAAGAATATTTTACGGATGAAAATAAATATTTATGAGATATACCACGCTTTTATAGGTAAATCAGGATATTTTCATAAAAAAAGTCCGGAAAAACCGGACCGTTGAAATAAGTTATTGTTTCGGACCGCCTTTGGTTACAACAACCATGGCTTCGCGCAATATGCGGTCGTTAATCGTATAAGCCGATTGCAACTCGCTGATAATTGTGCCGGCAGGCTTTTCCGGATCTTCAACTTCCTGTACAACTCGTTCCAAATTAGGGTCAAAAATTTTATTAAGGCTGTCAACTTTCTTTATTCCGAATTTATCAAAAACATGGGTAAGTTCATTTTGCGTAAGTTCAATTCCTTCCAACAGAGATTTGCAGGCTTCTCTGTTTTCATCGGCAACGGAACTTAATGCTCTTTGCAAATCGTCGGCAACGGTCAATAACTCTTTGGCAAAAGAGGAAATGGCATATTTGGCATTCTTTTCAATTTCCTGCTGGCAACGTTTTTTGGTGTTTTCTGATTCGGCATAAGCGCGCAAGAAAGAGTCTTTAAGTTTGGCATTTTCTTCTTTCAGACGCGAGAGTTCGTCTTCCGGCGCCGTTTCCGCATCAATTTCATCTTCCGGCAAATTGCCGTCTATGTCTTCTTTTTGAGCAAATTTTTCGTTGTGCTGTTTTTCGTGTTGTTTTGTCATCATAGCCTCTTTAAAATTAACTGATGTCATATATATTAGAACTTAGTGATTAATCTTTTGCAAGTCAAGTATAGTTTTTTGTTGAAGGTTATAAATAAAAGAGTTATACTACTGAAAATCGATATCTTATTTTGAAAGAGCATAAATGTCTGTTGTTATCGGAGCACTTCGCAATAAAACATTTGAGTATTTACCGAATGGTTTTAATAAACATAAATTTTTGATAAACTACGGTGTTCCGCAAAATGAGTGGCTGAGCCAAATTCAAAACATGTCAAAAAGACAGTGTACGGGCAATAAGGAATGGCCGAAAATAGAAACCGTTGCCGCTTGGATGATAAGCGCCGAAACCGCAACTTTTATGAAGTGCGGCGGTTTGGGAATGGTGGCTTCGGAACTGCCGGAAAATTTTAATGAAGTGTTCAAAGCACAAGGTCATCATATAAAAATCATTACCCCGCTTTATTTGGGCGACACGGGAAAGAAAAAAGCGGTTTTTGAAAATGGTGTTTATTACGGAGCCGAGGGAAAAAATATTGCCTTAAACAAAATTAAAACTCTGAAATTTATGTTTGCCGGCAAAAATAAGCAACAAAACTTTACTACGGAAGTATATGCCGGATTGTTAAACGGGGTGGAATATTATTTTCTGCATAATGAACGGTTTTTCAGTATTAACCCGTCGGCGGAAAATCCTTCCGGACAAACAGGTTGTTATGTGTTAAACGAAAATGAGGTTGATGAGGTTGAACGTTTTGCCTTTTTCTCTAAAGCCGTTTATGTTCTGTTGGAAGATTTGATTATAAAATCGGATAAGAAAATAGAGCTTCCGAATATTTTAATAGCCAATGATTGGCACAGCGGTGCTTTGTCGGGTTTAACCAAATATTTGACTTTGGCCAAAGTTTTTGCCGGTCGGTTGCCTGCCGAGCAAGCGGAAAAAATAAAAAACATACCGATTATTCATATTGCCCACCACATGGGCTATCAGGGTTGGGATTATGATAATACTTCACGGATTCTCAATTCGTTATATGGCGATTTGGCAACTTTGGTGTTGAAAAATGCCAAGGCC
>JAGDBT010000017.1 GCA_017958895.1 Alphaproteobacteria bacterium
AACAACTCCGGCAATCGCGAAATCTTAAATAAAATTCGTTTGCAAGCGGAAAATACGGATTTGCAGTCTTATAAAGGTATTTTGTTGGCTTTGTCTTGTCCGCTTGATAAAAAGATGTCAGAAAAACTTATAAAAATTGCCGCCGACAATGACAACAATACCAAAATCGATCTTTATTCCGCTATTTTATCCGTGCATCCGAACAATCAGGAAATTGCCGTCAAAATTCTTAATGATCCTTATTCGTATCAAGGCGGCGGTTATCATACCGGATATACGGTAAGTAGCGTATTTTCTAAAATATTGGAAGCCAATCCGGATAATAATAAACTCCGAAAATTAACCATTGCGAGAGCCCGGGAAATTTCTGAAAATCTTCCCGATTATCAAAAGAAATACATCACCGAGGCAATCAATATTTGGTCAACCGCTCAAAAAAGAACCTCGCTTAAAACAAATTCATATACCAAATAATCAAGATGACTGATTTTCTTCAAGAAATAAGATTTTGTTTGCCAATCGGAAAATACGGATTTTTATCGCCGTATGCGCCGTTCCCGATAAAAATAACGGTCGAGGGAAAACTCTATGATTTTCCCACGGTGGAACATTATTATCAAGCCATGAAATTCTATGCTTCCGATCCGCGCTTTCAGACCGTTATAAATTTAAAAAATCCCGATGAAGCTCGTCTACTGACCAAAAATCCGGAATATAAAATTAATCGCCGTAAAGATTTTGATAAAAATAAATTTGCCATAATGGAACAGGGATTGCGTGCCAAATTTGCCCAAAATCCCGAAGCGGCGGAACTCTTGAAACAAACCGGAAATGCCGTTTTGATAAAAGCTTGCGAAGTTTGTTATAAATGCGGATTTGGTGAAGGTAGCGGTAAAAATTATATGGGCAAAACCTTAATGAAAATACGGCAGGAACTGCAAAAATAATCTCTGTTTGTTTTTGGCGCATAACAATTTTTTTGCGCTTTACTTTTTCATATTTTTTCATAAAAATAAAAACCGACAAGGAGATAATCATGCCAAAATCACCGGATGCCTTATAGTCAGATAGCCTACGGCCGATTATACATAATTGCGTTTTTGAAAGAGATAAATGACTTTTGTAATTTTTGATACGGAATATACCTCTTGGAAAGGTTGTCAGGAACACGGTTGGACCGGCAACCAAAAAAAAGAAATTGTGCAAATTTCCGCGCTTAAAGTTTCAGATAATTTAGAGGTTGTTGCAGAGTATAATGCCCTGTGTAAACCGTTTATAAATCCCGTGTTATCCGATTATTTTATCAACCTTACTCATATAACCAACGAACAATTGCAAGAGCAGGGGATTTCTTTTGCCGAAGCTTTCAAAAAATTTGCGGAGTTTGCCGGCAATGATATTTGCTATTCGCACGGTTGGGGTGCCGATTATTTTCATAAATCCGATGGTGAAATTGTAGAAGAGAATCTTCGTTTACAAAATATATCTTCTTCTCACGATTTGATATACAGAAACATAGCGCCTGTGTTCAAACATCTTTATACGGAAAACCATATAGATGTCAAAAGCCAAAGCTCCGGCCAGATAGCCGAAATTCTCGGAATTAAACATAATATGGAAAATTTAGGCTTAAACCCGCATAATTCCTTTTATGATGTTTATTCGATACTCGAAGGGTTAAAATATTTTTATCCGCGCTCCTTGGAAGTATTAAATTTTTTTGAAAACAACATGGCTAATCAAGAATTTTTACAAAGCATTCCCCCGTTATAAAGGAGCATAAATAAATGTCAACCAGTCTGCTTATCGGCAATCTTTTTTCTTTTCTTGCAGTGGCTTGTCTCGCCGTATCCGCGGTTAAACAAAGTAAAAAAGATTTGATGCTTTGGCAGATAGGAGATCCTTTTTTCGGCATTCTTTCCACCATTGCCTTATCCGCTTATGCCGCTTTGGTTATAAATTGTGTCGGGCTTGTTCGTAACTTTTTGGCTTATAGGGGAATTTTAACCAAAAAACAAACCATAATTTTTTTAGTTATAGGAGTTATTTTCGGCTTGTTTGCCAACAACTTGTCTTTTATCGGTTTATTGCCGATAATAGCCTCTGCCGGCTACACCGTATGTGTTTATATAACCAAAAACGAACAACAAATGCGTTATGCCTTAACCATTTGTACAATCTTGTGGTTTATTCATAATTTTTACATTCAATCCTTTCCGTCCGCTCTGGCAAACATTATTTTATGTGTTTGGATCATAAAACAAATCATAAAGTACCGCAAAAATTTCACAAAAAAATGCTTGACTTAATGGACAAAACTGATTAGACTCCCGCCAGTGTTTAAAAGTATTTTGTTTGACTTAATATTATAATTATGGAAAAGAAAGTAGGAAGTTTGGACCTTGGCGGTATCAATGTAAAGATTGTCCGCGACGAAGCAACAAATCAACTGACAAATTGTATCGTAGTGCCGGAATTTCGCAACGGAGTCCCCTTAAGCGGTGTTGCCGGAGAGTGCGCTCAGCGCGGTTTGAAAAAGGGTATGGAAACATTTAACGAACGTGCCCGTAAAAAACCTTTTCAGTTTGGAGATGTTCTCCTGACCGACGGCGGATGCAACAATATTTTGCTCGGACACGCAGTTACCATCGGAGCTCCCTATTCCGAGCAGTTTGAAACCGTTTTTAAGGCCATGTTTCTCATTCTCAAAGAGTGCAATCAAAAGCCTGCCTTCCGTTGCGCAAAAATAGCTGTTCCCGAGCTCGGTGCCGATGTAACCGGAGGCGGTCTCACTGAAGAACAGAGCGCTTATGCCATTATCAGTGCCGTTGATGCTTTCTCGCGCTTTTGCGGAGCTACCTTTGTCAAAGAAGTTATTCTCTGTGTTAAAGGCTCAATCAAGCCGGCCGAGAAAATCCTGAAAGGCTATTATTCTTTCAGAGAACTTTGCACCTCAGAGGGTCAGAAACCTTTTGACTATCGTACTTGGATCAGCAAAGCAACCGGGCTGAATTTTTGCCCCCAATGAACCTGTTAAAAAAGGAGTGATGCTTGAAGCACCACCCTTTTTTTATATCTGGAAATATAAACTCTTATTAACCGGTTGCCCTCTATATCCGACACCTTAAAACACGGCCCAAATTTTTATTGCTTTTGCATGGTTTTTGCGCTAAACCTCTCTTTAGAAGATATCAATTTTTCAGAGGTTAACATGATTGTTTTTTTAACAGCCGTTGCGGCTTTGATTCTCGGATATGCGATTTACGGTAAAATCGTGGAAAAAATATTCGGCATAAATGAAAAAGCTGTAACGCCGGCTGTTTCAAAGTGTGATAATGTTGATTATATCCCTTTGTCGGAATGGCGGGTTTTTTTGATTCAATTTTTGAATATCGCCGGTCTCGGTCCGGTTTTCGGCGCTATCTTGGGAGCTCTTTACGGACCGGTCTGCTTGTTTTGGATTGTTCTCGGTTCAATTTTCGCCGGCGGTGTTCACGATTATATGGCCGGCATGATTTCCGTAAGGCACGGCGGACAATCTTTGGCGCCTTTAATTGAAAAATATTTGGGTTCCAAAATAAAAAGCCTCTTTTTGATTTTCATGATTTTATTTTTACTTTTGCTCGGTTCGGTTTTTGCCATGAGTCCTGCGCATATGTTGGCTGATCTTTCTCATACTCCTTTCATTTGGTGGATTATTGCTGTTTTCGGTTATTACTTTTTGGCCACCCTCTTGCCGATAGATAAAATAATCGGCAGATTTTATCCTTTATTTGCTTTGCTGTTAATCGGTGTTTCTTTGGCTATGGTCTTTGTGCTTTTTGCCGGCGGACAAGATTTTTATCCGCAACTGACTTTTGCCAATTTACATCCGAAAAAACTGCCGATTTTTCCGTTGATGTTTGTTACCATCGCTTGCGGTGCCATCAGCGGTTTTCATGCCACCCAATCACCTTTGATGGCTCGTTGTCTGGCTAATGAAAAATACGGAAGACCGATTTTTTACGGGGCGATGATAACCGAATGAATTGTGGCGCTGATTTGGGCAACCCTCGGTATTGCTTTTTATCGCGGCAGCGACGGTTTAAGCTCTGTTATTCAAAATGCCGGTC
>JAGDBT010000150.1 GCA_017958895.1 Alphaproteobacteria bacterium
ATCGCGCACACTACTGCCGCGACCGTTCAGCGCATTCTCGGCCAAAGAAAGATTCTCCAACAATTTTCCGCGTTCATCATTTCGCGACGTTTTTGTTCCAATTCTTCCGGTTCGTTTGCTTTCGGTCTCACCGCACAAAATTCTTGCACCCAATGGCGTAAATTTTCTTCTTCGGTGCGCATTTTTTCAAAATTATCTTCCGCTTCCTGTCTTTTTTCACGCGCCTTTTTGTAATTTTCAAACGCTGTTTGCATTTCGGTAATTGCTTCTCCGTAATCGCCGTAAGCATCCAAAACATTTAAATGTGTGCTTTGGTTCAACAACCCCTGATTATCATATTGTCCGTGAATTTCCACCAACAACCCGCCGATTTCTTTCAGCAATTTTAGTGTTATCGGCTGGTCATTAAAAAATATCTTGCTTCGCCCGTCTTTGGTAAGCACTCTGCTGATGATAATTTCGTTTGCAAAATCAAGTTCATGCTCCGAACATAAATTTTGCAGTTCCGGATTTTTATATTCCGGTTCAAAACAACCGATTACCGAAAGCTTATCGCAACCTGTGCGTATCATACCCGTTTCGGCACGTTGTCCGATAAGCAATCCCAAAGCGTCCAGAAGTATGGATTTTCCCGCTCCGGTTTCACCGCTCAATACCGTAAAACCTTTTTGTAAATCCAAATCCAGTCTATCAATCAAAACCACATTTCTAATTGATAAAGACTTCAGCATTATCGCCGTTCCTTCTCCTTTTGTTTTTTTGCACCCAACCGGTCAAACCGTCTTTATGATTCTTTTGTTTCTTGTTTTTTGGAAGCGGTCGAAATTTTTTTCATCACTTTTTTGGCCGCTTTCGTCCATTTTCCTTTAGGATAATTCTGCTTTAATATCTTGTAATATCCTTCCGCATAATTATCCATACCGAACAGCGCATAAATTTCCACCTGTCTGTACAAAGCTTCTTCTATCTGCACCGTTGTCTGATAATTTTCCAAAACAATATTAAAGCGATTCAATGCCGATAAATAGTTATTTTGTTTAAGATAATAACGTCCGATGTTCATCTCCTGACCGGCCCTATAATCCTCGGTCAACTTAATTTTTTTCCGTGCATCTTCGGCATATTTGCTGTCCGGATAAAGCGCAATCAAATAGTTGAAAGTTTCTTCCGCTTTTTGCGTATCGCTCTGATCTTTATCGGCCGTTGAAATTTGATCATAATAGCAAATACCTTTCAGATAATAAGCATACGGCGCATCTTTGTTTCCCGGATGATATTTGATAAAACGGTCCAAAGCCAATATGGCATCATCATACTTTTCATTTTTGTAATAAGCGTAAGCTCCCATTAATTTAGCCTTTACCGCCCATTGCGAATAAGGGTGATCAACTTCAACTTTTTCAAACTCGGTCGCCGCTTTCGCATACTTTGTCTTTTCCAAATCTTCCCAAGCCAGGTTATATAAATCTTCGGCCGGCATATCGGCAATCTCAATCTTATCGCTTGAACAAGCCGCCAAGCATAAAATTCCGCAAAAAATTCCCCAAATTTTCTTCATTTTAACCCTCTGTAATTTCATAATTATCCGCATCGGCAAACAAAACTTTCAAAACTTCATTATTATGAAAATGCCCGCTGTGAAAAGCTTCAACTGCCGCCAAAATTCTGTATCCTGACGTAAACATATCGCCCACGCAATCAAGAGCTTTATGATTTACACACTCATTTTCAATTCTGAACCCGCCTTCGTTTAAAATATTATTACCATCCAAAACGACCGCGTTTTCAAGGCTTCCCCCCTTAATCAAGCCGATTGAACGCAAATAATCAACCTGATATTTTTCACAAAATGTTCTGGCGGGAGCTAATTTTTTCGCAAAATTTTCACTGTCTACGACTTCGTCAAATTCCTGATGTCCGACGATTTCGGAAGGAAAATCTATTACAAATTTTATATGCAATCCATCCGCCGGTTTCAGACTGACATAATTACCTTTTTCATCGCTAAATTTAACTTCTCTTTTTACTTTAAGATAGCGACGCGGTTTTTCTTGTTCGACCAATTCCGCCTTGCGCAAAATTTCAAAAAATTCCTTGGCACTGCCATCCATTATCGGAATTTCCCGATTATTAACCGCAATAAAAGCATTGTCAATTCCGGCCGCATATAATGCCGCCATAATATGTTCTATTGTGCTGACGACTTCACCGTTTTTATTGCCTAAACAAGTGCAATTACGAGTATCAACAACTCCCGAATAAAGTGCCGGAAAAACATTTTCCTTATCCAAATCGGAACGTTCAAAAACAATTCCGGTATCTGCCGGTGCAGGTTTTAAAATCAGCAAACTTTCAACACCGCTGTGCAAACCTATGCCTTTTATACGGATTTCATCTTTTAAGGTTTTTTGTTGCATATCATCTCCCCAAAATTTTTTGAAGGCAATCTGTAAGCCGAGTTCTGTACACTATTTGCTTTACCTTGAGGGCAAAGATTTGTGCGATAGCTATTCATCTGCGCCAACCGTCGCCGATTGACTGGTGCGACCTACCTCTGGAGCGGACCGGAAACTGTCCTTGCATTTAATAAAAATTAAAGCCTCCCAATTTGGTCTTACATCAGGTAGGGTTTACCTTGCCGCAAACATTGCTGTCTGCGCGGTGAGCTCTTACCTCGCCTTTTCAACCTTACCGAAAAAATTTTCGGCGGTAATTTTCTGCGGCACTTTCCCGTGGATTACTCCAGCCAGACGTTATCTGGTACCTTGTTTCCGTGAAGCCCGGACTTTCCTCATCTGCGGATTTTACTTTCCCAGACGCAGCTATCCGATCGCCTTCAGAATAAAAAATTAAACCGATTTTCAAATAAAATCAATGTTTTTAAAGCATTTTCACAGCTTTTAATTAAATATTAAAGATTAGCTTGTAGATTTTCAGGTATAACAAACGTTTAATAAAGGAGTTACCTATGAAAAAGTTTTTATTAGCCACTTCGGCTTTAGTTTTGGGATTAACCCTGGCAACCAGTGCCATGGCTGATTGCAACGGTATATATTTAGGTGTTCGCGGCGGCGCTACCCGTCACGACTATTCCAAAGCAAAAGGCTCGGGACTTAACATGAAAAATCTGGATAAAAACCAGCTCATGTTAAGTGGTGCTTTCGGTTTTCGTTATGATTATTACCGTACGGAATTTGAATATGTATGGCGTGACAAAAGCAAAACCAAAACTCATTCCGCAAGCGGCGGTCATGCTGATTTATCTTTTGAAACTCAATCTTTTATGTGGAACAACTATATAGATATTGCTCCTTATTATTGGATTTCACCATATGCCGGTGTCGGTTTAGGTTTCACAAAAACAAAATACACCAGTGTATCATATAACGAGTTCGGAGAAAAAATTGACAACACTGTAGGGTGGAACAACAATCCTACCAGATTTACTTGGTCGGTCGGCGGCGGTTTAACCTTAAAAGTTACCAATCGTTTCAATGTTGATGCCGGATATCGTTATTACTACATGGGCAAGTTACGTAACATAAAAATTCATGCCAATGAAGTATATGGCGGCGTTCGTTACGTATTCTAAATATTTAATAAAAAAGCCGCGTAACAGCGGCTTTTTTACTTTTTAAAGGAAAGTGCCATGGCTGAAAAATTATTCGGAACCGACGGAATGCGCGGGATTGCCAACACCTATCCCCTGACCATTGATTTTTGCACCAAGCTAGCCGTTGTTCTGAGTTCTGCGGTTTGCACAAAGCATCACAAAGTTGCTGTTGCCAGAGATACCAGAATTTCCTCAAATATGCTTTTCTGTGCTTTGGCTTCAGGGTTTAATTCGCAAGGCATTGATGTAATTGATTTGGGGGTTATACCGACACCTCTTTCAACCACTCTTACTCCGAAATTAAATGTTGATATGACGGTTATGATAACCGCTTCTCATAATCCTTATCAGGATAACGGCCTTAAACTGATAAATTCTAAAGGGGATAAATTCAGTGATACTCAAACCGCTCAAATTGAAGATTTGTTGGCTCAGCCATATCAACCGCACTACGATTCGGAAAAGATAGGTTCGCTAACAACCTTAGCTTGCGGAAAAGAAGAATATTTATCGCTTGTTCAAAAATTAGCTCCTTCCGAGGCCTTAAAAGGCTTCAAAATCGTTATAGATTCCGCCAACGGTTCTTTTTCGGGAATTCTCGGTTCAATTTTCCGGTATTTAGGGGCTGAAATAATCAGTCTGGCCGATTCTCCGAACGGCTATAATATCAATAAAGATTGCGGTTCTCAACATACCGATGAGTTATGTCGCACGGTTGTCGATAAACATTACGATATCGGAATTGCCGTCGATGGTGATGGTGATCGTATAATTATCTGCGATGAAAAAGGTAAACGTCTCGATGGTGATCAAATAATAGCCTATCTCGCAACTTATATGCAAAAACACAGGCTCTTGAGCTCCGATTCGGTGGTATCAACCGTATCTTCAAATATGGGACTGGGTAAATATCTTTCCTCTTTGGGATTAAATCACCATGTTTCAGATGTCGGAGAACGTTATGTTATTGCCAAAATGCGCGAAACCGAGGCCAATTTAGGCGGTGAGGAATCAGGTCATATGGTATTGAGCGATTATTCCAACACCGGTGATGCCGCCGTTGCTGCCGTGGTTATTTGCTTAGGTATTAAAGAAGACGGGCGTAAGGTAAGTGAAATTTTCCCTCTTTTCCAACCGTTCCCGACAGAAACTCAAAATGTACGTTTCGACAATAAGCAAATAATTGAACAATTGATGGCATCTCAAAAACTCAAACAAAAAATAACCGATATAAGTAATATATTGCAAGGCACGGGCAAGATACTTGTTCGTAAATCGGGCACGGAACCTTTGATTCGCTTGAAAATAGAATCTGAAAATGCCGAAACGGCAAAAACCTTAATGGCTTCTTTGTCTGATTGTCTTAACGAAATAGCCGAGGAGATACAAAATACCTGAATTTTTGTGTAAAAAAACTAAAAACGGCATCAATTATATATAATTTCAAAATTTATTATTGTAATACAGTAAAATATGTAATATAATTGATTTGATAGTGTATATACTGGAGAGAAAAATTGATTTACGGTCTTATAAGATTTATATTCAAGGGAATAATTTTTAATCCAATGGCTCTTTTAGGAATTGCCTGCGGATATTTTATCATGAAATATTATGGTATAGATAATATTGATATTCTTCTGACAATGCCTGCTGTTTACGGTGCTTTAATCGGTATCGCGTTTTTATATGCCTTGGCTTTCCGTCATGTTTATAAACCGGACTCGGCGGAAATTGATTGGGTTGGCACCGCTCTCGGTTCTTTCAAATGTTTATTTGATATCATTCTCGCCGCTGCCGTAACCTGTGGAGTTATATATGCCATGAATTACGGTGTTTATGATAAGGTAGATTCTTATTTGCGTCACAATGATACAACGCAAACGGCAACCTCAAATGAAGGTGTGCCTATCAACCAATCTTCTTATTAAAGATTACATTTATCCGTAAATTTATTTGTTATCAGCGTAAGGATTATCAGCTTTGCGTACGGTAATTCTGAGCGGAATACCGCCTAAATTAAATGTATCACGAAGACTGTTGCTTAAATAGCGTAAATAAGACTCCGGTAATCCTTCCGGATTGCTTGAAAAAATATAAAACGCCGGCGGTCTGGTTTTCGCTTGGGTTATATATTTTAACTTAATTCTGCGTTTATTTTTCCCCAACGGTGCCGGATTTTGCAACTGCACATCTGCAAACCACTTATTGAGCGGAGCTGTCGGAATTCGCATATTCCAACGTTCATAAATTTTCAAAATTGCATTCATCAATTTATCCAGCCCCTCTTTTTTTAAGGCAGAAACGGTAACCGTCGGAACTCCGGAGGCCTGCGTCAAAGAGGTTTCAAGTTTATAGTTAAGTTTTTCCAAACTCTCCTTACGATTTGCTATGTCCCACTTATTTACGGCAATAACCAATGCCCTTCCCTCTTCCAATATCTTACGGGCAATTGTCAAATCCTGCTTATCCAAAACCATATCGGCATCTAAAACCAAAACCGCAACCTGAGCCATATTAGCCGCATACATAGTGCTTTCAACAGACATTTTTTCCAAAGAGTTAACAACTTTGGACTGCCGACGCAAACCTGCCGTATCCACCAAGCGAAATTTATGCCCTTTCCAAGTCCATTCCGTTGTGATGGCATCACGCGTCATTCCGGCTTCCGGGCCGGTTAGCATACGCTCATCGTTCAACAAAGCATTAACTAAAGTCGATTTACCGACATTAGGCCGGCCGATAAAAGCAACCTGTATCGGATGCAAATTTTCATCTTCGTTTTCTTTTTCTGAATTTTCTTCAACCTTTTCGGCAGTTTTTTTAGCCTCATCGGCTTTCATTAAAAGCATATATAAATCATCAAAACCGATGCCGTGCTCCGCCGAAAAAATCACCGGCTCCCCCAAGCCCAGTTTATAGGCCTCCCCGATGCCGTTTTCCTGATTTTTACCTTCACATTTATTAGCCAATAAAATAACCGGCTTATGCATTTTACGCACCAAATCCGCAAACTGTTCGTCATACGGATGTATTCCGGTACGCGCATCATATAAAAACAAACAAATATCGGCTTCCTGTATGGCCATTTGTGTTTGCTTCCACATTCTGCTTTCAATATTATCCGTAGTGGAATATTCATAACCGGCGGTATCTATAAGCATAATATCCAAGTCCTTAAACTTGGTCGCATGAAATTTTCTGTCTCTGGTAACTCCCGGCAAATCATGAACTATTGCCAGTTTTTTCCCTGCCAAACGATTAAACAGGGTTGATTTACCGACATTAGGCCGTCCGATTATGGCAACGGTAAGCATTTTTTCTCCTATTTATAAGCAATAAGCTTGGCATTGGAAGTGGTAAAAATCAGATATCCTCCGGCCGCAATCGGCGCGGCATTGAACTTTTCATCCAAATCGAATTCTTCCGTTTTAGTCCCGGTTTTCGCATCATAAATAAAGACTCTGCCGTCAGATACGGTCAACACCAATTTGTCGTTTATCATTAAAGGCTCAAAAACTGCCAACGAAGATGCCTTTTTTCCCAAATCAATACCTGTTGACCACAACACATCGCCGTTATCTTTATTTATCGCTGCCAAATCTTTATCTTTGGTAACCACATACAGAACATTTTCCGCCAACAAAGGTGTATTGACACCGCCGATTTCTTTTTCCCATTTGCGAGCGCCGGTTCTGATATCGATACAGGCCAAAACATCTGAACTGCCGAGAACATAAACTTTTTCACCCTCAACAATCGGTGAGGCTTTGATGGCATGTAAAAATGTTGAAGAATAAGCTCGACGATTATCAACCAAAACATCTGACCATAACGGTGTTCCGAAAGAGGCACTAAACGATTGAATTTCTCCGTTTGAAAAACCGGTTATAACTACATCAAACCCCTTATGATAAGCAGCCGATGCTCCGCCTACGACAGTAGTACTTTCCATGGCAATATCGTAATCCCACAAAACTTCTCCGGTCTTTGCATTTAAGGCAAAAAACTTATTATCAATGCTTTGTACAAACAGTTTTCCGTCATCTGCCGTCGGCGCTATTCTCAACGGAGTTTCCAAATTGCTTTCCCACAATTTTTCACCCTTATCCGAATTGAGCGCTATAACATAACCGAAACCCGTAACTATATATATAATATTATCAGCCATGGCTAATCCGACACCTTTAATGGCCGTATCTTTAGCTCGCTTGTTTTCCGGTTGTATTTTAACATTCCATATTTCTTTGCCGTTTTTCAAATCAAACGCCGATACCTTGCCTGCCGCATCAACCATATAAACCGTGCCGTTTGCAACAATCGGTTTGCCTAACAAAAACTCTCTTTTGGAATTGCCTTTCCCGAAATCCGTTTTCCATTGTTTTTGAAAATTCAAACCGGCCGCAATATTACCCGTAAGATGTTGAGCATTTTTTTCGTTTTGCAGCCATTCCGTATTCCGTTCGGCCGCCGGAATTTTAATTTGAGCCTTTCCGTTGGCAACATCAGGTTTTATCAAAGCAACCTGATCCAAAACCGAAATACGTTTTCCTTCCGGCAACACCTTATCTGACGAACAAGCTCCGATCAACGCGGTCAGAGCAACAATTCCCCATAATTTGAGAGATTTTGGTTTCAACATTTTAACTCCGTTTTACATATCGCTTATAGATGAAAGCATATCTTGAACTTTGGTGCGAAATCCTTCCGGCAAATCTTTAATTTTCAGAACCTGCTCATAGATTGCCTTAGCGGTTTCCATATCGCCGCCCTTAATTGCCGACATAGCCAACAAATCCTGAGCCATCGGTTTCCACGATGTTTCTCCGTCCAAAAGCGGTCTCAACAAATTTTCAAACTCGGCTCTGTCCATTGTATCTATTCTGTAAGTAGCCAACTTAATCAAAGCCACATTTCTGACTTCGGAATTTACCTGATTGTCTTGCAAAATATTTTCCAAAGCGGTCAAACCCTCTTCCGTTTTACCTTGTTCCAACAGAATATTTGCCATCTGCAAACGAGCAAAATCGCTGAAAATTCCCTGATTGTTTTGTGAAATCTGTTGCAACGCCGCCATTGTTTCGGAAGGATTCTCCGGATTTAATTGGGATGCGGCCATATAGCTTTCCGTACGATGTTGGTTTTGCGCCATTTTCCATTCTTTAATTTTATCAAATGAAACCGCCGCCGTAACCGCTATAACCACAAAAGTAATAATCAAAGCCCCATACCGATTCCACAATACCTTCAGATTATCATTTTTAACATCTTCATCAACTTCTTGAATAAAGGCATCGGTATATTCCGGATTTATATCCGATAAATCTTTTCTGCCACGTGTTCTTTTAACAATATTATCTTCCGATTTTTTTATCGGTGCGGTATTTTTCTTAACATTCTTAGCCATGATAGCCTTCCTTTTAATTAAATTTACAGTTTACTAACCCATACCAAAAAAAACGTTATAAAGCAAACGATTTTTTTCTATTTCACAACTTCCCGAATAACGCATCCTCTCAGCCATCTCAAATCTTCTATCGGCATATTTTTACCGAAAACCACACTTTGTTTATGAGAAATAATCGAGAGGTAATAACGATCGGTAATCGGATTGTGTCCGACATCAACCGACTCTATATCTTTTTTAGGTATAAAAGCCGTATCCATGCGTAAAAACATTACATTATGCCCCAAAACAAGTTCATCAGGTGTAATAATCAGCACATCTTTACAGAATATGCTTACCGATATAAACAGAATAACCAACAGCAAAAACAACATAAGACCTATATACCATCCGGCACCGATATGATAAACCACCGCTCTGTAATTAATCGCAGAATATAAAAACAAAAATCCCAGCATAATGGCGCCTAAAATTGCCAATATTGTATAAACATCAAAAAACCAACGACGTTCTTTCAATATAACTTTATTCGGTTTTGCCTTATATTTCAGCGATCCCGGAGCATTCTCTTCTTCATTATACAGTGCATCTATATGCCAACGCTTTGACATATCTTTTAAGGTTTTGTTTAATTCCTTATAATGACGTGAAACCAAACCGTGATCGGTCATAAACAAAGCCGGCATTTTTAATTTTTCGGCATAATATTCCCAAATTTTGCGTATTTCATCTCCGTTGGTCGAAATATACAAAGGTACGCGTTTGTTTTTCTCTTTGTGATACAACTCAATTATATAGCGATTGCGATTGATTAAACCCAATTGATAATATTCAACCTTCAGGAGAACTCCCAAATAATTATAAAGTGTTTCGGTTTCGGTTTTAATTCCTCCGAACAACGGCTTATGTTCAATGCGGATATTCTCGCCGTCAAAAAATATGGTTTTACGGCGCATCATCGCCATGACAGACAAGGCAACAATCAACAGACCGAACACCAAAATAAAACTGTCAAAAGAATAACGAAAAACAAACAAACTTCTGGCCGACATACCTCCCGGGCTGTGAATAAAATCATAACTTTCGTTGCTTTCGTTCAACAAATAACTGATAAGTTCGAATGCCCCCAATATAAAAAACAGCATTCCGAAAATTATGCCGCACACTGTTAAATTGCTTGATATTTTATCAACCCTTTTGGCCGGCAAATGCTCTATATCAAACTTAAATTTATAACTGTAATGATCCGGAGTTGTGTATGTCATTTTTCTCTCCTAAAATAATTTGACACAGCCATTCTACACTCATAAAAAATTTTTTTCACTATTTTTTTAAATAATGTTTGTTTTTATAAGATTTAAGTGTAGTATAAAACAGATTTGTTTAAAAATGGTGTAACATATGCTCAGTACTAATATTTTTTATTCCGGTTATAACATCTTGTTCGGCATACTTTCCTTGTTTATAGGAATTGCCTCGGTATTTCTGGTAAAGGGATATAAAGATTTTCGCGGACTGTTATTATTTCAGCTCGGCGGTTTGATGCTGATTTTTCTCACTTATATCACAACCCGAGATTATATTTTATATAAGATAGGTCTCAATTATAATTTCGTGGCTTTTGTGCAGTCCCTTATTGCTTTGATGATTTCGGTATTTTGGATAAATGCCTCCAGTGAATTAACCCGACAACGTCTGACCAATCGTGAAATTCTTACCGTCTATATATCGGTTGCTTTAACCATCTGCGTATATTATTCCTTTATAAATTATAATCAGATGAACACCCTTTATTTGCAAACTTTCTTTAACCTCTGCGGCATTTTATTCTTATCTTATGCCGCATTAAAAAGGTTATGGAAGAATGTAAATATAGGCTATCTGTTGCTTACCGTTTCCGTATTAATGCTCGCCGGAAAATTAACGGTATCTACCTTTTTTTACCAATACAATTGGCTGAACTTAAATATTTTCAACTGGCTGTGGATATACATATTTGCGCTTTCCGTGGTCTTTATGCGTTTCAACCTCTATAAAGAGGATCTGCACAAAAGCTGGAATATTATTGATAAAATGAATACTCAAGTCATCAATTTGCTTGAAATATCTCCTTATCCGATTGTAATTGCCCGTGCCGATAATCACAAATTGTTATTGATAAACAACAAAGCGTCCCGCATTTTCGGCATTACCAAAAAAGAAATGTCATATCATAAACTTACCGATTTTATTATTGATGAAAATAATCGTGAACAGTTTTTCAAAGATTTAGAGGAATCTTCCGTTAATGA
>JAGDBT010000151.1 GCA_017958895.1 Alphaproteobacteria bacterium
GGAGGTTCCCAAGCCGATAGATACCGGAATCCCGACTTTATTCCACACCGTCTGCCGGATATTCTTGATGATGTCGGTATAAGTGCATTGATAGACCTTATTAAGGCTGGTCAAATCGATAAACGCCTCGTCGACCGATGTAACTTCGACATCCGGACTGAAAGTCTTGATGGTGTCCATAACTTGTTTGGAAATCTCGGTATAGCGGTGGTGGCGAGCCGGAATACAAATCGCGGTCGGAAAATTCGGCTTAACCTGAAAATACGGCTGCCCCATTTTGATTCCAAGAGCTTTGGCTTCTTTGGAACGGGAAACGATAATGCCTTTACTTCCACCTCCGGTCATCACGCATACCGGCTTTCCTTGCAAATCAGGGTTATCCTTTCGTTCGCAAGAAACGAAAAAGCAGTCGCAATCAACCAATGCTATAACGTGCTGACGCATTTTACCTCTTTAATGTTCTATTTCTGTTCTATTATTAGCGCGGAAATTTTGGGTGTCAACAACATTCGACGAGTTAAAAAGAGGAATTTTTTTGATTTTTCCGATACTTTATTAACCGAAAATCTGTCCCGGAAGTTTTTCTTTCTTTTTTGGCGGAAATTGCTTATCAAATTCTTCGGCGTCAGCCTCATCAACAAAATAACCCTGTGGCGGAGTATATTCACCGGTAATGCCATCTAAATAGCCCGATATCAACTCTTTACACAAAAAGAACGAAGCATCGGCACCTTCCGGCAAGTCATGATAGCGGATACCGAACTTGCTCGCGTAGGTAAAACCGCTTTTGGAGTAAAAATCAATGTTTCCCTCAAAGCACATGGCACCAAAGCCCATCTCTTTGGCTTTCTCTAAAGTATAATCCAAGAGCATTTTGCCGTAACCTTGGCGTTTCAGTTCCGGCGTAATACAAATCGGCCCCATCGCCAACACCGGAATGTCGCGCCCGTCATCAGCCTTGATCTGGGCGCGCATAAAAATATTCTGCCCAATGATTTTCCCGTCTTTTTCCATGACATAATCAAGCTCTTTAACAAAGTCTGGATTACTACGCAATTCATGAAGCACAAAATGCTCCAAACAGCCGGGACGATAGACATTCCAAAACGACTCACGCACCATGTTCTCCACTTCGCGGTAATCGTTTGGCGTTTCCAAGCGAAAGGTGATATTTTTATGCAAAATAAATTGCGGCCCTTCTTGCCCGTTTTTTCCGGTGGCAACAAAGCCTAATTTTTCCAAAACACGCAGAGAAGCCTTGTTTTCAAGTTCCGTTTCCGCTTCGATTGCCGTAACATTCGGTTGTTTCAAAGCCCATGACGTAACGGCTTTCGCGGCTTCGGTTGCATAGCCTTGCCCCTGATATTTTTCGCCAATTCCGTAGCCGATTTCCGCGACACCGTTTTCATTAAGCCCCTTAAAACAAAGTTCGCCGATATGTGTTCCGTCTTTAAGTTCAATCATCCAAATAGCATACCATTCCCAAAGACCGGGGTGATTAAGACTTCCGTTCAGCATTTCCATATAGGCAGCCTTCAAAGCTTCATCGGTCTGAGCGGCGATGAATTCTTCCATTTCCGTTTTTGAAGCAGGATATATTTTTAAGCGTTTTGTTTCAATCATGGCTTTTACCTCTTTATGAAAAGCAAGATACAACAGCTGATTTTTGATGTCCAGCATAAAACCTCATAAAATTTCAAAACTATGAACTAGGTACTTGGCAAGTTATATTTAAAGGTTTATAGTTTGCAAATATCGCAACTATGAAGTATGAGGCAAAATGCAGGTTATCAAGTATTATCAATCGGAAAATCAGGCGCACTGGCGAGAGGAAATCGGCAAAGGCGATTGGTCGGCGGCGGAATTGTTGCACGACTGGCTGGAGAACGATAAATTAAAGCAGATGTGCGGGGAAGCGACCGAAATTTATATGCTCACTGACGGTGATAAGCTGGTTTCGTTTGCCACTTTGGCACCGCAAGATGAGATTGACGCACCGGAACTGTCGCCGTGGATCGGGTTTGTATATACCTTTCCGGCTTATCGCGGCCACCGCAACGCCGGCAAATTAATTGCCCACATATGCGAAGTGTTAAAATCCGCCGGAACCGAAAAAGTTTATATCTCCACCGATGAAATCGGCCTCTACGAAA
>JAGDBT010000152.1 GCA_017958895.1 Alphaproteobacteria bacterium
ACAGGTTCGTCTTTGATAACACTGTTTGGCGTAAACCCTAATTGTAAAGCGGTTAAATAAACAAAAGGTTTGAAAGCTGAACCGGCTTGACGTTCTGCTTGCACGGCTCTGTTATATTGACTGCGGTTATAATCCACACCGCCGACCAATGCTTTTATAGCACCGGTTTTATCCATAATAACCACGGCACCTTCGCTCACATTTTTATCCTTGGCCGCAAAAATTTTAGCGCGTAGGATTTTTTCGGCATTTTCCTGCAAATTTTGATCAAGAGTGGTCATGACCACAATATCGTCGTTACGTTCGCCGACAGAATTATTGACTTCGTCATAAACATATGCGGCAAAGTGTTTTCCGCCGCTCACCCGATATTTTTGCCCGTCGCTGACAGGTAGTTTTTTGGCTTCTTCGTACTGTTTTTTATCAATAAATTTATTTTTCAGCATATTATTAAGCACCAAATCAGCCCGTTTCAAAGCCTTTTTACGTTGAAAAATCGGATTGTAACGAGCAGGCGCTTTCAACATGCCGGCCAAAATTGCCGCTTCGCGCAAATTAAGCTCATCGACGCTTTTATTAAAATACCAATTTGCGGCCGCTTCGGCACCGTAATTGCCCGAACCGAAATAAACTCTGTTGAGATAAAGCGCCATAATTTGATTTTTGCTCATTTTCTTTTCCAACCAAAAAGCCAAGAGCAATTCTTGAACTTTGCGTTTGAAACTCTTTTGCGGAGTTAAAAAAATGTTTTTTGCCACCTGTTGAGTGATGGTAGAAGCCCCTTGCGCATAACGTTTGCGAAAAATATTGGTAAAGGCGGCACGAGTAAAGCCTATTATATCAAAACCGAAATGTTTATAAAATCTCTTATCCTCGGTTGCGATAACCGCCTCGGTCAGATTTTTCGGCAATTTATCGGGGTAAATAACTTGAGCATAAACCTGGCCGAATTTAGCAATATCATTACCGTTTTCGGCCATAATTAAGGTTGAAGGTTGTCTGGTACGATTTACGGATTTCTGAATATCCGGCATGGTTAAATAGCAATAACTCACATAACCGGCCAATAAAACAGCAAAAATCAAAAACAAAATAAATAACCATTTAAACAGTTTCCATTTGCGAGAAGTTCGCAAACCTTTGTTTCTTTTTTTGGTTTTCGATACTCTTCGACTCTTTAGCGCCGAACTTTTTTTGTTTTGTTCTTTTGTTTTAGTCGAAGAATTTTGTTTTTTTACTGCTTTTGCCATAATTACCTCTCTGTAAAATATGCAAAATTATAAGGCAAAAGTAGTTAAGGAATGTATAAAGTTTGGGAGCAAATTTTAAAATACATTGCTTATTCGCCAAAGAGATATATATTTGACTTAAGGAGAGGGAAATGACTAAAGTTTGTCTGATTGACGGTTCGGGATATATATTTCGTGCTTTTTATGCTTTGCCGATGATGAATGCCGCGGACGGCACACCGGTTAACGCCGTTTACGGCTTTGTTACGATGTTTATGCGTTTATTAAAGAATGTATCATGTGATTATTGCTTGGTCTTATTTGATGCCAAACGTGAAAATTTTCGTAACGAGTTTTTCCCCGAATATAAAACCAATCGCAGCGAAACACCGGAACTTTTAATACCGCAATTCGAACTGATTCATGAGGCGGTCAAGGTGATGGGCTTGCCTTATGTTGAGCAGAACGGTTATGAGGCGGATGATTTGATAGCAACTTACGCCAAAAAATCTTTGGAAAAAGGCTATGAAGTGGTAATCGTTTCCGCCGATAAAGATTTGATGCAGCTTATTCGTGACGGTGTCAGTTTTTATGACGGCATGAAAGATAAATATTTTACACCTGAAGATGTTAAAGAAAAGTTCGGCGTTTATCCTGACAAGGTGGCAGAAGTACAGGCCCTGTCAGGCGATAAAATTGATAATGTTCCGGGAGTGCCGGGGATTGGTCCGAAAACCGCGGCAGAATTGATTAACGAATACGGTTCTTTGCAAAAAGTTTTAGAAAGTGCCGTAAATATGAAACCTTCCAAACGTCGTGATTTATTAATTGAACATCGTAATGACGCGGAAGTTTCTCTGAAATTGGTAACCTTAAAAGAAGATGTTCCTTTAGAACATAATTTAGATGAACTGAACTGTCAAATTCCGGACAAACAAACCTTATTATCGTTCATTGATCGTCTAGGCTTTAAGAGTATTCGCCCGAAAATATTACAATGGGTTGAAGAGCGAAGTGCCGATAAAATAGCAAAAAATGAAAACATTCCCGAGGAACAACTGACTGAAGTTTATGAAAAAATTTCTACCCGGGAAGAATTGGAAAAAATTTATAAAGAAATTAAAAATACCGGACAATTGAGTTTTCAAGTTTTATTTGATGCCCAAAAAATTGCCGGTTTCACCCTTAGCCCGAAAAAACGAAAGGGATAGTATTTGCCGATGCCGTCAGAGCAAA
>JAGDBT010000153.1 GCA_017958895.1 Alphaproteobacteria bacterium
GTGGTGCGCTCGCATTCCAAAGAATTGGGGATTAAGCCGGAAGTATTTGATAAAACCGACATTCACGTCCATGTGCCGGAAGGGGCGACCCCGAAAGACGGACCGTCGGCCGGTATTGCCATGTATACCACGCTGGTGTCGGTATTTACCAAAAAGCCGGTGCGTAACGATGTGGCAATGACCGGCGAAATCACGCTTCAGGGGCGGGTGTTGCCGATCGGCGGCTTGAAAGAAAAGCTGTTGGCGGCATTGCGCGGCGGTATCAAAACGGTGATTATTCCGCAGGAAAATGTCAAAGATTTGGCCGAGTTGCCGGATAATGTGAAAAACAATTTGAAAATTATACCGGTTAACAACGCGTCCGAAGTTTTGAAAATTGCTTTAAGATAATACCCGAGCGGCGGATTAAATTCAAACCGATGACTTTTTTGTTGCGTTTTTGCGAAAAAAAGCGTAATATGTAGCTATGTCTAATCCTATAATTGTAGTGCTTTATGAAACAAACAATTATTTTTTCCGTCAATGCCGTCGTTGTTGTGGCGTTGATGATGTGGCTGACAAATTGCTACTTTATGTCGGCTGTGATTGCAGTTACATGCGCCGGTTTGGCTCATGTCCTCTTTAAGAAACAGACACGTTTGTCGGTTTTCTTGTTCTGTGCCGGTACAGCTCTGGTATGCTTCGGTATCAAAGGGTTTGAAATATGGCCCGCTATTCTGAACGTTTTTGCCCTTGCGCTGTACAATAAGACGCTTAACGTCGGTGCTTTGGAAACTGAGCTTGACCAGGAATGAAACTGTGCATTTGATCAGACATGGAACATCCGCATCTCATGAAAATTGGGGTACGGATGTTTTTTTGTGCATGAGATGTGCATAAAAGATGCAAAATTTTGAAAAATGAATACAAATATATTACAATACACCGAATTTATGTGAGAATTGTGAGGAAACAATGACAGACACAAAAGCTAAAAAGATGGTTGTACTTCAGGTTTTGCCGGAATTGAATCAGGGCGGCGTTGAGTTGGGCACGATTGAAATTGCTTCGGAATTGCAAAAACGGGGCATTGAAAATTATGTGGCTTCCGCCGGCGGCAGAATGGAATATCAGTTGGAACATCTCAAAGTGAAGCATTTTACGCTGCCGCTGAAAACCAAAAACATCTTTAAAATGTGGCTCAATTCCATTCGGCTGGCTAAAATTATCCGTCAATACGGCATCACCATTGTGCATGCCCGTTCACGCGCGCCGGCGTGGAGTGCCTATTGGGCGGCAAAGCGTTGCGGTGTGCATTTTATGACCACTTTTCACGGCACTTACGGCTTAGGACCGAAAGGTATTAAAAAGTTTTATAACAAAGTTATGACCTACGGCGAACGGGTGATTGCCATTTCCGACCATATTAAGGCACATATCATTAAAAATTACGGCACCGCCGAGTCTAAAATTCGCCGCATCTCGCGCTGTGTCAATATGGATAACTTCAACGTGGAAACCACCACGGCCGAGCGGATGATAAAATTTATGGAAGCCAATGAAATTCCGGAAGACAAGCCGATTATTACCTTAATCGGTCGCTTGACCAACTGGAAAGGGCAAAAATTGCTGATTGAAGCATTGAACAAAATTAAAGAAGAAGATTTTTATTGCGTTTTAATCGGTGATGATCAGGGACGCGTGAAATATTCGCAAGATTTAAGAAATATGATTCATAAATACGGGCTGGATGACCGTTTTCAGTTTATTCGGCACGTTTCCGATATTCCGGCCGCGATGATGGTTTCCGATGTGGTGTTATCAACCTCCATTGAGCCGGAAGCCTTCGGACGCATCGCTATTGAAGGTCAGGCAATGGGCCGTGTGGTGGTGGCGTCTAATATCGGCGGTTCGGTGGAAACGGTGCTTGACGGTGTCAGCGGCTTTTTGTTTGAAAGCGGAAACCCAGATGATTTGGCCTCAAAAATCAGTACGGCACTGCATTTAACCACGGCCGAAAGAGATAAAATGGGAGCCGCCGGTATAAAAAATGTAAAAGAAAATTTTACAAAACAAATTATGTGTGATAAAACAATTGCGTTTTATGAAGAACTCATGAACCAAGGTGATAATAAATAATAGTGAAAAGGTAGAAAAAATGATGAAGATTAAATTGCCTGATGGCAGTATTTTAGAGGAAAAAGAAGGCATTTCCGGTATGGATATTGCCAATCGTATCAGCGCCGGCTTGGCCAAAGCCGCTTTAGCCGTGAAAGTCAACGACACATTACAAGATTTAACCGCTCCGATTACCACCGATTCCACAGTCACTATTATCACCGCCAAGGATAAGGACGGTTTACACATTTTACGCCACTCTTGCTCTCACGTTATGGCAGAGGCCGTACAGGAACTTTGGCCGGATACACAGGTAACCATCGGTCCGGCTATCGATAACGGTTTTTATTATGATTTTGCCCGCAAAGAGCCGTTTACAACGGAAGATTTCGCCAAAATCGAAGCCAAAATGCACGAAATTATTAAACGCGATGAAAAAATCGAACGCATTGTGATGCCGCGTGAAGAAGCCATTGAATTTTTCAAGAAAAAAGGCGAACATTACAAAGTTGAGATTATTGAAGACTTACCGGAAGGCGAGATTATTTCGCTGTATCGTCAAGGCAATTATACCGATTTGTGCCGCGGTCCGCATGTGCCGTCCACGTCTAAAATCGGCGATGCTTTCAAAATTACCAAAGTCGCCGGTGCGTATTGGCGCGGCGATTCCAAGAATGAAATGTTGCAACGTTTGTATGCAACGGCTTGGGCAAACAAAAAAGATTTGGACGCTTATCTGACCATGTTGGAAGAAGCGGCTAAGCGCGACCACCGCAAAATCGGCAAGGAAATGGATTTGTTCCACTTTGAGCCGGAATATGCGCCGGGTGCGGTGTTCTGGCACGATAAGGGCTATAAAGTTTATCGCAAATTGATTGAATATATGCGCAATCGTCAGGAACATAACGGTTATGTTGAAATTTCCACGCCGCGGATTATGGATCGTATTTTGTGGGAAACTTCGGGTCACTGGGATAAATACGGTGCGCATAACTATTCCGGCAAAACCGAGGACGGACGTGTGTTCTGTGTTAAACCGATGAATTGTCCGGGTGGTTTGTTGGTTTATAAACAGGGTGTTAAGTCTTATCGTGATTTACCGCTCAGAATGGCTGAATTCGGCAAGGTTAACCGTTATGAAGCTTCCGGTTCGTTGATGGGCTTGATGAGAGTACGTGAATTCACGCAAGATGATGCGCATATTTTCTGCACACCGGAACAAATGGAAGATGAGTGCATCAATACCATGAAATTGATTTTTGATATATATAAAGACTTTGGTTTTGACAGTATTAAAATTTATCTTTCTACCCGCCCGGACAGCATATACCGTATCGGTAGCGATGAAATTTGGGATTTGTGTGAAAATTCCTTGGCACATGCTTTGGAAAAACACGGTTATGAATATGAAATAAATCCGGGAGAGGGCGCTTTTTACGGACCTAAATTGGAATTTATTTTACGTGATGCCATCGGTCGTGAATGGCAATGCGGCACAATTCAGGTTGATATGAATTTGCCGGAACGTTTTGATATTTCCTATATCGGTGAAGACGGTGAGAAACATCGTCCGGTGATGTTGCACCGTGCACTGTTCGGCTCCATAGAACGTTTTCTGGGAATTCTGATAGAACATCATGCCGGTAAAATGCCGTTGTGGTTGTCGCCGTTGCAAGTTATGGTGGCGCCGATTGTCAGCGAGTTTGACGACTATGCCGAAGAAGTTGCTGCCGCTTTGGATAAGGCAGGCTTGACGGCACAAACCGATTTGCGTAACGAGAAAATCAACTATAAAGTTCGTGAACATTCTTTGGCTAAAATACCGGTAATTGCAGTGGTCGGTGCCAAAGAAAAAGAAAATCGCAGTGTAACGGTTCGCCGTTTGGGAAGTGAAAAACAAGAAGTCATGTCCCTTGATGATTTTGTGACAATGCTCAAAAAAGAAGCGGAAATGCCGCATCGGTTTGAGTAAGAAATTTAAGGCCCTGTATGAAAGTGCAGGGCTTTTTTTATATAAGAGGAACGGAAATTGTCGATATTTGAACTTTTGCAAAAAGCCGGATTAGTTGATAACGAGGGGGTTGATAAGAATAAAATAGAGGAATATCAACGTCGGTTGTGGCAAAATAAAATGCCGACTATTCCGCTTTCTTATGCCAATTTCTTGGCAGAGGTAAACGGAATACAAACCTCTGATTTGGCTTTATTCGGTATAGCCGATGAAAACAGCGGCTTTGTTCAGGATATTTATGAACGCAATTCGGTATCCGGTATTCCGCAAAACAATGATGTGATAATGTTGGGAGACAACTTTAACGAATATTTGTGCTACGATTGGCGACAAAAAAGTTATCTGATAATAAATAAAAACAGTAAAGAAATAATCAAAAATATTGCCTTTTTTGAAATAGCAATGTTGTTTTTTTTACGTGAATATTTACCGGAAACAAAACTTGACAAATAAACAAAAATAGTTTATGATTTTGGTAACAGAAGGTAAAAAATGGCAGAATATGCAGAAAACAGCGATTTGGTAAAATTGGTGGCGCAAGGTACGGATATTGACGCCATTGTTGAATTGCTGTCCTCTAAAGATAATACGGCAGAAGATTTACGTCAGGTTTTGCTTAACAGTTACCGGCTTAAATATGAAGAAGACAAAATTCCGCTTATTCAAGCAGTAGCGGAACATCCGTCCTGTAATACCGATATAGCCGAACAGGTTTTGAAAATTGCGGGTAAATATGGTCCGGAAGCAATTAATGAAATCAAAAATTCGGTGGAAAACGATATGACCACGGAAGCCATGAAACAGGCTTTCGATTTATACGATTCGCAAAAACCGTATCGCAGTCTGATAGAAAATTTGGGAAGAGAGACCAGCAAAGACGAGGATATTGAAAGCTTTTTGAAAATGGCTCATACGGCGGTGTCATCGCAAGATTCGGCAAAAATAGAGCTGTTTAAGAAAGTTTTGTTTTCTGCGGGAGAGCAGGCAGTTTATAATTTGGACCATAGAGCGGTTGAATGGTTTACAAATCACGGCACACCGGAGAATTTGGAAATACTTAACCAAATGCGTGGTCTGTACGGCTTAAAAACGGAAGTTCGTGACTATTATGAAAAGGATTCCGATATCGTTGATATTAAACGTATTAAATTCGGCAATACTTTGAGCGCGATGGCGCGTTATGTTAAAGATGAGAATAGCGGCGAGATGGTTGAAAATATTCATTATTTTCGCAAACATTCGGAAGAATACTTAACAGCTCGTCCGGATTACGGTCGTGAATATATATCTGAGGATTATGATTTAAGCGCCGTGCCTTCTTATCAAAAAATGGTTGCCGAAGGAGTGGCAATGCCGGCAGCCGATTTGCAAAAAGCTTTGGCGGAAAATCATTATTCTCCGGAAGCAGTTAAAAGTTTTAATGTTACCGACTTAAGCCACATTTATATTGAATCCAAAGAAGGTAATTTGGATGAAAACAGACAATATTCGCTGGATTTGAAGAGCTATAAGCCGGATATCGGTTTGAGTATCAGGCAGAAATATTGGCAGAAAGTAGCGGTCGACGAACAGTTGGTAAAGTTTGTTTCCGATGATTTGCGTCGAAAAAATGTTCCGGAAAGAGAGATTGCGCAAATTTGGGAAAACTGCCGTCGAGACGGTAATCCTTCCAAAGATGAAAACGGCAAAACCAATGTTCATTCCGTTTCTTTGCAGATTCACCATCGCCATGCATTGAAAGACGGCGGTAACAATGTTGATGATAATTTCGTGATTGTGGTGGAAATGAAGGGCGAACGTGAAGTTGAGAAAAACGGTAGAAAGTTTATTTATCAGTTCGGGCAGGAAAAATTGAATTCGCACAAACCGAATCACGAATATGATAATCCGAGTGTTGAACTTTATTTGGATAACGACGGCAATATGGTCAAATATAAAACCGAAAAAAGAGTTACGGTTATTACCAAGCCGTCTGATGACAACACAAAATATTACGGCGGAATCAGAGAACACAGTGCTTGCGTGGCCGACGAGAAAGGCAACATAAAACAAGCATCTTATGCAACGGATAAGCAAACAAAAGAGAGCGGCTGGAGAGTTTCGGTTAACAAATCAGCGGCAAGGGAATAAAGGATTTATGCAAATAAAAATGCTCTTGAAAAATGTTTTTAGGGGCATATTTTTAGGTCTGGAGGAGAAAAACATGTGGTCATTAATCAAGCTTATTTTTTACATCGGTATAATATTTGTAATATGGACAGTGGTAAGAACTGTCGGCTCTGACAAAAGCACCATCAGTAACTCGGTATCGCAAATGGAAAATAATGTTGCGGAAAGTACTGATAATATGGTTAATCAGGGCAAAGAAAAAATACAGGAAATGGAACAAAATTTTGTTTCATCGGTGCAAGAAGAAGCCAGAGAAGTGATGAAATAAAAAATATTTTATAAAATCTCTTTTACAAGTGGATAAAACGGAAAAAAAACTTCCTCTCAAAACGGGGTTTTGCTATATTTAGTCAGTTTTATTGATATTGTTAAAGAGGTATAAAGTGACAGAAGAAATTCAGACAGATTCCGTGGTTAAAACGGACAATATTTCACCTACGATGATTTCGGAGGAAATGCGCCGCAGTTATTTGGATTATGCAATGAGCGTAATCGTTTCGCGTGCGCTGCCGGATGCCAGAGACGGTATGAAACCGGTGCATCGCCGCATTATTTACGGTATGTATGAGAACGGTTATGATTCCACAAAGCCATACAGAAAATCAGCCCGTATCGTCGGCGATGTTATGGGTAAATATCACCCGCACGGTGACAGTTCCATTTATGAAGCTATGGTACGTATGGCTCAGCCTTTTTCCATGAGAGTTACACTGGTTGACGGACAAGGTAACTTCGGCTCTATGGATGGTGACGGCGCGGCGGCTATGCGTTATACGGAAGCCCGTTTGGCCAAAGTATCGGCTTGCCTGACTGATAATCTTGATGAAGATACCGTTGACTTTATGCCTAACTATGACGAATCTTTGCAAGAACCGACGGTTTTACCGGCACGTTTCCCTAATTTGCTCGTAAACGGCGGCAACGGTATTGCCGTAGGTATGGCAACCAACATTCCGCCGCATAATTTGGGCGAGGTTATAGACGCTTGTTGCGCATATATTGATAATCCGGAAATAAGTATAGAGGAGCTGACACAAATTATTCCGGGGCCGGATTTTCCGACCGGCGGTTTGATTTTGGGTTACGGTGGCGCTAAACAAGCTTATTTAACCGGTCGCGGTTCGGTTATGATGCGTGCCAAGTGTTCGATTGAGGAAATTCGCAAAGATAAGGAAGCAATTATCGTTCACGAAGTTCCGTATCAGGTAAACAAGGCCAATTTGGTGGCTCATATCGCCGAATTGGTAAAAGATAAGCGCGTGGATGGGATTTCTGATATCCGTGATGAATCCGATCGTCAGGGTGTACGCATTGTTATTGAAATAAAACGCGATTTTCAGGCGGATGTAATCTTAAATCAGCTTTATAAATATACGGAATTGCAAACCAGTTTCGGTATGAATATGTTGGCCATCAACGGCGGTCGTCCGATGATGATGAATTTGCGCGATATAATTTCAACTTTTATCGAGTTTCGTGAAGAAGTTATTCGTCGTCGCACCGTATACCGTCTGAATAAGGCTCGTGACAGAGCTCATGTTTTGGTGGGTTTGGCAATTGCCGTGGAAAATTTGGATCCGGTTATTGAGTTGATTAAAACAGCTCCGACACCGCAAGACGCCAGAGAAAAATTGGTATCTCGCGAATGGCCGGCCGGTACGATCGCCGATTGGGTAGCTTTGATTGACGAACCGGATCGTAAGGTTGAAAACGGAATTTATCGCTTATCCGATGATCAGGCAAAAGCCATTTTGGATTTGAAATTACAACGTTTGACCGGTTTGGAAAGAGATAAAATTCATGAAGAATTGGTTGCTTTAGGCGCGGATATTAAAGAGTTTTTATCCATCTTGTCAAGCCGCGAAAAGTTATATGGCATTATGCGTGATGAATTGGTGGCGGTAAAGGACGAATACGCAACTCCGCGTTTGACGCAAATTGAAGATATTGACTTCAACCAAGATATTGAATCGCTCATTCAACGTGAAGAAATGGTAGTTACCGTAACCGAAGAGGGTTATATCAAACGCGTTCCGCTGAACGCCTATAAGGCACAAAAACGCGGCGGTAAGGGCAAGTCAGGTATGACTACCAAAGACGAGGATTTTGTTACACGTTTGTTTGTGGCCAGTACTCATACACCGGTATTGTTCTTCTCGAATAAAGGCATTGTTTATAAGATGAAGGTTTATAAATTGCCGCTCGGTTCACCAACCTCAAAAGGCAAGCCGTTCATCAACTTGTTGCCGTTAATCAACGGAGAGAACATTACGGCTATTATGAAACTGCCGGAAAATGTTGAAGATTGCAAAGATTTGTCAATTGCTTTTGCTACGGCTTCGGGTAATATCCGCCGTAACAGTCTGATGGATTTTGTTAATGTTCAGTCAAACGGTAAGATTGCCATGAAACTTGAGCCGGGGGATAAGTTGATTAACGTGGCCATGTGCGATGAAAACAATGATATTATGTTGGCAACCCGTCAGGGTAAATGTATTCGTTTTCCGGTTACGGATGTACGCGTGTTTGTGGGACGTAACTCTACCGGTGTTCGCGGCATTAAGCTGTCAGACGGTGATGAGGTAATTTCCATGACTATGTTAAAGCACATTAAGGCTCCGGTTGAGGAACGTGAGGAATATCTCAAAGTTTCCGGCGCCATGAAACGTGTTGATGCGGAAAATGGTGAAAATACCTGTATAACCGCCGATCAAACCGGTTTGTTGAATTTGTTGACACCGGCACAATTTGAAGAAATGCAGAAACTGGAAGAGTTTATTTTGACTGTTACGGTAACCGGTTACGGCAAACGCTCATCTTCGTATGAATATCGTGTTACGGGTCGTGGCGGTTCGGGTATTGCCAATATTGAGCTTTCGCCGCGCAATAAAGAAGTTGTCAGTTCGTTCCCGATAACCGAAGATAAAGATATTATGATGGTTACGGATGGCGGAAAACTGATAAGAATGCCGGTTGATGACATTCGAATTGCCGGACGTAAAACGCAAGGTGTGATTTTGTTCCGCACGGCTGATAATGAAAATGTGGTTTCGGTTACCAAACTTGATGCCGATGAAGGCGCTGATGCCGAGATTGATGAGGAAAACGATAATATTATCGATGAAACATCGGAAACGGCTTTGGCAGAAACGGTAAATGAACCGCAAACCGAAGAGGCGGATGCCTAAAATATATCGGTGAATAAAAGCGTCGGTTTAAGCCGGCGCTTTTTTGTGCTGTAAAATAAGATTTTTCATTTATATAGGAATTTGTTTTTATATTTTTCTTATTTTTAAGCTTGACAAGAAAATTTTATAATGATAAGGTGATTTTTACATAAACAGCTAATTATTTGAAGTTATCGGGGCCGTTTTGTCTTCTGATAAAGAATTGGTGTCGATAATAAATAAGAAATTAGTTATTTATTGATAAGAATTTTAAAATAAGGAGCAATAAAATGAAGAAAAACAATGAAGATATTTATCAAATGTTTCACGGCTTAAAGCTGGTAAAAAGAGATGATAAAAAACCGGGGCAAAGTGAATGGTATTATATCGACCCGCGATATGA
>JAGDBT010000154.1 GCA_017958895.1 Alphaproteobacteria bacterium
AAAAGAACGATGTCCGCATTCCGCCGCCGCCTCACAAAATTCCGGCTTAAATTCCAACAAATCGGCAAAATTTCCCGTCGCCAAATCCTTGGTTATGCGCTCATCAAACACCGGCCCCTCGGCGGCAAACCCGTACGGACCGTCGGTTGTCAGCTTATGTGATAAATCACCGCTGGCCACAAATACCGTTCGCCGACCCAGTTTTTCCGACACTTCGCGAATCATTTGCCCTAATTGATAATGTTTAAGCAACGATTGACCGGAAAGTCCGATGCGCACCACTTTATAATTTTTCCATACCTCATCCAAAAAACGCAACGGAATAAGCGAGGCATGGTCCAAAGCGGGATTGCGCTCTCCTTTGGTTCCGCAGGCGAACCCTCTGTCTTCACACATTTTTTCCAAAGTATATACAAATTCCTCGTCATAATCGGCATGTTCCTTAACTTGCGGCGCTCCGAATTACGTAAAATCGCCGTTTGCCCCTTTACCGCCGGCAATATGAAAATAGTCGCCGTAAATTTCGGAATGCGGCGTGGTTAAAATTATGGTATCCGGCTCAAACGAGGCAACAAATTTCATTGCTTCGCGATAGGAATCTATGGTTTTTTGAATTGTTTTTTCCCGACCGCCTCCGACTTCCGGAAAAATCAACGGCGGATGCGGAACCGCTACGGCGGCAAGTATTGACATTGTGGCAATAACAGACATTTTTACCTCCTTGCATTTTTTTAAATAATACAAAAGCAGACCGCATTTGCAAGCATATTTTTAAATTGCTGAACCGGCAAGATGGTGTTTTTTCTTTACAAAAAGTTTTTTTGGCAATATACTGTTCTCGTGTTTTTTGTATAATTAAAATATTCATTAATCTCAAATATTACAATTATGAAAAAGGAAATATTTCCAATTTATGCGGAGGATTTATACAATCCGGACCCGTACAGCATTCCGGGACCTATCGAAATTTTCAGTCGCAGTCTTTATTCTCTTAACTCTACCGAGAAAGGCCTGCCGCTTATGGAAGAACTTGTAACTCTGTTGAACACCCATCTGCCGTCTGAGAACAGTCTCTTACGCATAGTCGAAAGCTATGATGTGGTGGTGGCACAAGATTCTTGTTCTCTGCGCAGAAAAACCCGCGGAAGAAGACAGGCGATACAAAACCTCGGAACCGAAAAGAATCCGGCTTTTTTGTACAACAATTACATCTTTGCTTTGGACAGAGAAAGAGGAGGTTTTTTCCGTGTGGAACCGCGACTGGTGTTCAGGACCGAGAAAAATGCCCTTTTGCATGTTATCGATGATTTGCTGATTCTTTACACATCCGATGACGGATTTGAAGTTGTCGGCAATTTCAGCGAGTTGAAAAAAGAAAAAGACGGCAGCTATCACTTGCATGCTCTGATTTCGGCCAACAGTCTTAAGTACTACGAAATCAATCAGAATTTCAAGTTGAGAGCCATTATTAGAACCGTTTAATTTTTACCGCCCGTCAGGGCGGTTTTTTTATTGATTTATTAATAAAATTTCCGTACTCTCAAAAAAGAAAGGATAGCTGATATGTTTAACAAACTCTCACAATTTTTTCATTTCTTCGGGCGAAAATCAGCTTCTGTTTCCGTAGTTGCCAACCAAACCGTCAACCCTGAAAAACTGGCAGTTGCCCGAAGAATTCTCTTAAAAATGCAAAAACAATTACCTGACTATATTGCCAAAGGTTCGGGACCGTTTTTGGCCGCCCTTTATGATGAAAAAGGAAACTTAATTGCCAAAGAAGCTAACCATGTAGTCACCGACAATTGCAGTCATAACCATGCTGAAATGAACGTTATTCGGGCAGCCGAGAAAAAATTAAATACTTATGATTTATCCTCATATAATTTGCGCCTTTACGTCACTGCCGAGCCTTGCCTTATGTGCTTGGGCGGCATTATGTGGTCGGGCATAAAAGAAGTTTATTACGGCGTGCCTTCTCAATCGGTAGAAAAAATTACCGGCTTTGATGAGGGATTTAAACCTGATTGGCTTGACGAATTCAAACAACGCGGTATTGTCGTTTACGGCAACATAGAAATTGCCGCCGGCGAAGAAGTGTTGCAAAATTATGTAAAAGGCAAACACACTATTTACAGACCGCAAAGAAAGTAACGGTATTTTCTTAAAAGCCTTCGGCTCTGTATGGTCTGGATAACAGGTCCTGCATAGCTTTTTCAAGTGAAACGCCCTTAAATAACAGCTGATACACCATCGAGCAAATCGGCATTTCAACTCCCAATTCGCGTGCCCGCATTTCTACCGCCTTGGCGGTATATATACCTTCTACGGTGCGGGTATTTTCCGTTATCAACTTTTGTGCCGAACCGCAGACTCCGACTTCATAACCGAAGCTGAAATTACGTGATTGCGAACAGCTGGCAGTCAGCACCAAATCGCCCAAACCGCACATTCCCATCATGGTTTGCAAATGGCCGTCCAAGGCCTTGGCAAAAACCGTCATTTCATGAAAACCGCGGGTAATTAAAGCCGCCCGTGCGCCATCTCCCAAAGCCGCACCTTCCACAATACCCGACGCTATGGCGATTACATTTTTAATGCTTCCGCCCACTTGCGGTGAAATCATGTCGGTAGTTAAATACGGCCGAAAATAAGCCGTGCCCAACATCTGAGTCAACCGTTCCGCAATATCTCTATCGGCGCAACCGATTGTTACCGAAGCAATTTTTCTTTTTGCCACATCAATGGCGAAACCCGGACCGGATAAAACCGCAATTTTTGTATCGGGAATTTCCTCGGCGGCAATTTCCGAAAGCATTTTTCCGGTACTCTGCTCAATACCTTTAGCGCACAGCACCAACACGGTTTCTTTTTTAACATAAGGCTTAATTTGTTTCATTATATCGCGTGTCCACTGGGCCGAAACCGTCAGCAACACAACATCCGAAAACTCAAAAATATCCGCTATATTTGAAGTTGCGCTGATTTTATCCGGCAACGGAATATCCGGCAAAAAACGTTTATTGAGATGAGCATAATTGATTGATTCCACCACATCATCTTCACGCGCCCAACACAAAACTTCATTTTCGGCTCGTCTGGCCGTTAATGCCAAAGCCGTGCCCCAAATTCCCGTTCCGATAATTCCGATTTTTCCCATCTGCAAAACTCCCGTAAATGTTTTATTGAGTGTATTTTAACCGCCTCGCATCGAATTGCAACATTTTTCACAACCACGGTGTAAAAAGTCCTTTTATCCGGCTTAAATTGTTTTACTGTCACTCTCGGGCTATCTTTTTTTACTGTCACTCTCGGGCTATCTTTTTTTACTGTCACTCTCGGGCTTGTCCCGAGAGTCCATGGATACTCGGAATGAATCCGAGTACGACAACACTAAACAAGTTTTAATATTGAATTTTTGAAAAAATTTTTATACTTTAGAGGAAACAAGGAAATCTTAATGAAAAAATTTATCAAAAATTCTGATGGTCAAAGCCTGTGCGTGCAAATATTTGAGCCGGACATAAAACAAAAGCAACCCAAATTGGCCGTTATTTGTCACGGCATAACCGGCTATAAAGAACAAGATGTTATCGAACAAACAAGCAAAACCTTAATAAATTGCGGTTATACGGTTGTTACCTTTGATTGTCGAAATTCTCGCGGCGAAAGTTTCAACAATTGCTCCTGTGCGACACTTTCTTCAATGGCTGATGACTTACAAACCGTCATAAGTTGGTTGCAGACTCAAGTTCTTTATATTGAACCTTTTTTGCTGGCCGGCCATTCTCTCGGCGGCTCCGTAGTTTTGGATTATGCGCAAAAACATACGCAAGTGGTCAGTCATTTGATTTTATTATCAACAATTTTTGATGGTAATGAATTTTTGCAAAACCTGAAAAAATATACACCGGAATTTTTGCATCAGCTGAAAAACGGTGGGATTATACGTTCAAGAAATCAAACCGACTGTTTTTTAGATGACAGCTTTTTGCAAAATTTAAAGACCTATGACTTGTACCAAAATGTACCGGCCCTGAAAATGCCCTTATTAATAATCGGCGGCGACAAAGATACTGCTTCGGATATAAAGAGTAACGAACGTTTTTATTCGGCGGTGCAAAGCAAAAAGCAACTCCGTATTTTACCGAATTGCTCGCATATTTATGATGCCGTTCAAAATCAATCCGATTTGAATGACACGATAACAAAGTTTCTGACTGCCGACATTTAGCCCCTTCTGTTCTCCCTAAAACTTCCGTGCGAAACAGCGTTGACAACAAATCCCGAATATTGTATAATTCCGCTCGTGTTTTTAGGTTTTATCGTTAATGAACAGAAAATATGAAAAACTAACCGAGTACCTTTATGAGATTCTGCATAAATTGCAAAATCAGAGCAATTTTTTGCGCCATAAAGATATTGCCATCTGCCTCAGTAATGAAAAATCTCGAACGGATAATACCAGTTTTGTTTTTGCTGCCGATACCATTGTTGTCGGCTTAAATCATCTCAAAAAATTTGCGGCGCACAGCGAAGATGCCGTTGCCGCCGTATTAGCGCACGAACTTTCGCACAAAATTTTTCGGCATAAATATTCTTTCTGCGGCGGCAAAGAAGAAGAAATTTTTGCCGATAATTACGGGCTGATTTTATGTGATAAAGCCGGCTATAACCCGAGCATATCTTTGTGGGACAGACCTTTATCGCCGGATTTGAATGATACTATTCATCCGCAACATAAAATCAGACAGCTGATTATGAATCGCACTGCCGCAAAATTAAGCAATTCTAACATCGAATTTATCCCTTTTCGCGAAGATATTCCCTCAAGAGTTCCTCTTTTGAAAAATCATCGCGCCTTAATAGCAAAAAGAACGAAAAAAACCAAAAAACTGCCGAATATACTGCCCTTAAAAACGGATTTGGATGTTTTTTCGGATACTGAACAGGATGATACGAATCTTATCAGTTATCTGCTCTCTTTAAAGAAATTAAATGCGGAACACTTTTTTTATATACAGCTTTTGGACTTAAGCTCATGTGATTATGACAACGTCGTGGAATTATATAAAAAAGTAAAAAAATCCCGTTCGCTTTCCAAAGATACGATTTCACTCCAGAAATTGCGCGACGGTCTGATTCAGCACCATTTGCTTATGAATGATAACTCGGAAGGTTTGGCTATTTTAAATGAGTTGGATTCTTTATTTATTGCCAAAACCGAAGCCATAAATCTGCCGCAAAAAAGGTTGCTTTCCGCCAGACATTTATTAAACCTCGATCATCGTTGCGCACAAAAACCACAGCGGCAGAAAGTCTGTAATATTTTTGCAAACGCCCTGAAAGAGCTTTACGGCACCGATGACGGCTCCGACGCATACGGCATACTCCTTGAAAATCAATTAAAGCAACTATCGGGAAAAATACATAATGCCGATGTATTGCCTCTTTCACAAACTTTGCAAAACACCTTAAATATCTCGGAAAATCATCGTCATGTTTTGCAAAATTTTGCTAAAAATAACAGCTTCGAAGTTCAGCAAATCAGGACCGAACTGCTGATAACCGAATGTCTGCTTAACGGGGAGCAAGCCGTACAGACGGTTAAATATTTAATCAGCGATAATCTGCCGTCTTTTCAATTTGAGGGAATATACGATGAATCCTCGCCGGAAATTCAATATTCTCTTATTGATGATATGATATTGAAAGACATACATGACGATTGGGCAACCATTTCCCCGAACAAAAGAGCTGATATATTTATGTTATTGATGCAAAATATACCTTCGGAAAATGCCGCACAAAAATTAGACTTGTTTGTTGATAAAAAAGATGAAGAAAGCCTCGGCTTCAAACCTGTTGTAGAGGCTTATTTGGACACTTATCCGCCGGAAAAACAAAATGATGTTGTGGCAACTTTGGTTAGCTTAAAAGAGCTTGATAAGCCTTTCGGTTATGAAGAATATTTTAAGACGATTTTGCAAAATTCCGGCATCAAAGGCAAACGTTGGCACGATAAAATTTATAAAACAAACTTATCCGCTGAAATAGAATCAAGACATCGCAGTTATGAGCCGGTGTATGCCGAGGGCGAAATAGTTTATGCCAACCTCGATAAATGGCAAAAAGCCTTATTGCAATCAGCCGACGCAAAATCACGGCAAATTGCCCGACAAATGCAACCCTCTGCCCCACCTAAATCTGCGGCGAAAACTTATTCTTAAAAAACAAAAAACCGCCCTAAAGGACGGCTTTTGTTTTTGGCAGGGGCAGAACGATTCGAACGCTCGACACTCGGTTTTGGAGACCGATGCTCTACCAACTGAGCTATACCCCTATCAAACTGAAATGCTTATAAAACATTTCTGCACGCAAATCAAGAACTTTTTTCATAATCCGCACACTTATTGCTTTTCAGCGGTTTTTGCCTTTAAAAAATCCTCATCAAAAGGAAGAAATTTTGACTTTTGTAAATATCTGAATTTCTGACAATTAGACACCTGTAAAATCTTTTCCCTTTTTTATCCCTAAAGCCTTTCGGACATACCTATTTACAATGTTTTCGTTGGGGCTAAATCAAACCTCGTTAGCCTCAAAAGCCTCATTAGGTTTTGGCTTTTTTTGCGCCCCACCCCCTTAGTATGGCGGTTATTTTTTATACTTACCACATTTATTTTCTTAATTTTCAATAGGTTGGGGATAGTTTTTGCTAAATTATGCCTTAATATGAAATTTTAGCTCGAAAATAAAAAGATCGTTCACATTATTTTCTTCTAAGCAGTGGATGATGTCTTTATCAATATGTAATGTTTCGGTTTCAAAATTAAAAGTTATATACTTTTCGTAAATACTACCTATTAAAATATTGGCTAAATCTGCGGAAAAACCATTTTTTAGCATTGTAATTATTCGTATATCATTACTTCCATATTTAACTTTTTCATAGAATCTGTTATCGATAAGCTCTAAATCATGTAATATTTCTAGATATTTAATAATATGATTTTCTATAAAATCCTGTTCCTCTTTTATTTTTACAATAGCAAGATTTACTAAATCAGAATCATCCTTATGTTGTAAATTTATATATAGATTATGGCGATCGTTGGGATCCCTTTTTACTTCTCCCCAGGTTAGTCCAACATAAACTATAAAATCTTTATTAGAAATTTTTCTTTTCCAATATTCAAGAAAATGTTTTATCATTCTATTATAGGGATAGTTGTTTATCTTCCATTCCAATAACATCTGATAAAAATTTCTAGCTTTTACATCTTTTAAACGTACAAAATTCTCGCCCTGCGATTTATCTGTTTCAATATTTTTAAGAAAAATTTCAAAAATAGCCGAAAGCAAATCTTTTTCATTCGAAATGAGTATATTATGTGAAATTACATATTCTGTATAATTATCATTTAATGTTTCTTCATTTTTTATAATTTCAAAATCTCTAACATTATTTTCAAAACATAATTTTCCAATAACTGTTCTGCAAATATTTATAGTTTGTTTGGAAATGGTTCCTCTCTCCATGTTTTCAAGATACTCTATTTCTTTTTCGTATTTTTCGGTATTTTTCTCTTTCAACATTTCATTTTTTATATCATCCTTAGTTTCTTTTGTCATATTAGCAACCTTACTAATATAATCTTCTATGTTAGTTCTTGAATTAAAAAAAGTAGTTTTGACAATATAGATTTCTGGTTGCAATAAATTAAAATCTTTATTATGGGGAGAGAAAATTTCACTGAATCTACAAGTTCTCCCTATCAAATTCTTAAAAGAACTACTTGATAAATAAGAATTTTTTCGTCCACACTTATTGGAAAATAAAAATATTTTTACGGCAGGTATATTAACTCCTTGTAATAATGTTGATGTCGTAATTATATATTTTATATCATTGTTA
>JAGDBT010000155.1 GCA_017958895.1 Alphaproteobacteria bacterium
ATCGCTTTCTTACCAGGATCACAAATTGATATTCGTCCGATTAGAGATATTTCTCCTTTGATGGGAATTTCTCAGCCATTCCAAATTTTAAAAATGGATAAAGTAAGAGGAAATATTGTTGTTTCTCGCCGTATCGTTTTAGAAGAAACAAGAGCAGAAGCTCGCTCAGAATTAATTGATGGAATTAAAGAATGTTCTATCCTTGATGGCGTGGTTAAAAATATTACCGATTATGGTGCGTTTATTGATTTAGGCGGTGTTGATGGTTTGTTGCATGTTACTGATATTTCTTGGAAACGTATCAACCATCCGGCAGAGGTTTTGACTGTAGGTCAAACGATTAAAGTTCAGGTTATTCGCTTTAATGAAGATACTCAACGCATCAGCTTGGGTATGAAACAGCTTGAAAGTGATCCTTGGCAAGCGGTTGCCGACAAATATCAGGTTGGCGAAGTTTATAAAGGAAAAGTTACCAATATTACCGATTACGGTGCGTTCGTTGAATTGGAAGACGGAATCGAAGGTTTGGTACATGTTTCCGAAATGAGCTGGACGCGCAAGAATGTACATCCGGGCAAAATCGTTTCTACTTCTGAAGAAGTTGAAGTTAAGGTTTTGGAAGTTGATGCCGATAAACGTCGTATCAGCCTGGGTATTAAACAGTGCATGCCTAACCCGTGGGCCGCTTATATTGATGAGCATCCGGTGGGTTCGGTTATTACCGGTAAAATTAAAAACATTACCGAGTTCGGTTTATTTATCGGCCTTACGGATGAAATTGACGGTATGATTCACCTTTCCGATATTTCTTGGGATAAATCAGGTGAAGAAGCTGTTAAAGACTATTCAAAAGGTCAGGAAATCGAAGCCAAAATCATTGATGTTGATGTAGATAAAGAACGTATCAGCTTGGGTATTAAGCAATTATCTGAAGACAGCGTTAATATGGCTTTGGCTAATTTGAAGAAAGGTGATGTTGTTAAAGCGGTTGTTAAAGAAACCGATGACAAAGGAATTACCGTTGATGTTGACGGCTTAACCGCTTACATCAAAAAGGCTGACCTTTCCAAAGAGAAAGCTTCACAAAATCCGGATAACTTCAAAGAAGGCGATGTTGTTGAAGCTAAAATCACTTCTGTGGACAAGAAAAACGTTAAAATCGGTCTGTCCATAAAAGCTTTGGAAGTTGAAGAAGAAAAGAAAGTATTGGAAGAATATTCCAACACCGCTTCCGGTTCTTCTTTGGGTGAAGCTTTGGGTGAAGCTTTGAAAAAAGCCAACTAATCATATATTGATTAAATAAAAAAAGCTCTTTCCGTTCGATATATCTCGTAGGAAGGAGCTTTTTTTATATTGATTTAATTATTTACTTTTGCAAAAATACCCTTTATCCTGATATCTGGTTTATCTTATGAGGATGTATATGACCGGATTGATATGTCTTTTTATAATAGTGATTGCCGTCGGTTTTTGGGTTCTTAAAAAAACAGACAACTCAAAGCAAAAAACATATGACAATAAAGAAGATGTTAAAACAGAATTTGATGTCAAAAGCATTGAATATGTTAAATCCCGCATGCAGAAAAGAGTTAAAAAAACATATTATGAAGTACTGGGAATATCTCCCAATGCCTGTCTGTCAGAAATAAAAACGGCCTACCGAGAGTTGGCTAAAAAATATCATCCCGACCATAATTCAAATAAAGATTCTCCTCATCTGTTCAGAAAAATTACAGAGGCCTATGAATTATTAAAAGATAAAAATAAACGTCGGAAATATGACAACTCTTTGGCAAAACAATATAAAAAGCTGTTGATTATCGGCGCTTCGATACAAAATCTGCGCCATATTATAGCCCGAGAAACACAAACAGATGCAAAGAATATTAAATTTACTCAAACCGGCCGGGTTTTTATAAATGATAAATTGGTGAATTGTTGGTGTACAATCGATGGGTTTTTCGTATATTACGAACCGGTTTTGAACACTTATGAAAGCTTTGATCCGTCAATCCATGAAATTATTATTTTAACGGCCTATACAACCGTTGAATTAAGACAAATGATAGCCTTAAATTTCGGCTATCAAATCGAAGATATTGAACTTGGTGAATCCGGTGTGGTTTTAAAAAATGGTGAAAACGCCTTATATTGGCGATTAACAGACAATGAATACTTTGAATATTATTTTCCCTCTGAGGAAGATTTAACATAAAAAAGCGACGCATGCATCTTATGCATCGTCACTTTTATAAAGTTTAACTTTTACGGATTTTTGAAATCCCAATCGTTAAGTTCTCCATCTGTTTTAACGCCTATTTTGTTAAGGCCTTCGCCGAGTTTGATAATCGGCTCGATGGTAACTCCTAATAAACCGTAAAGAACACGCTTTCCGGCGGACAAGTCGTTTTTCCTGTTAAACGCTGCCCTAAGTAATGAATCTTCTTTTTTCATATTAAACTTATTTATGAATTAGACAATTATTTACACGATTATAGCATTTGCATGATTATAAAATTTATGTCTATATTGTAGACTATAAATTTCAAATGTCAAGACCAAACAGATTAACGCTAAAAAAATTCAAATATTTTGCCATATACCGAGTTTAATTTTATTAACCGTTTTATCGATATAAAGTTGACATATACCTCTGTTTTGGTATATACAGAGTATCATCATTTTATTAGGAGGTTTTTATGTTCGATATTTTGTATGGTATTTCCGCATTAAAACTCAGCGAACAATATGCAATATTCGGCGTATTGGCTGTGGCTTTTATCGGATTATGGTATACTGTGTTTCTTAAAAAACAAGTTATGGCTAATGATTGCGGTACAGGCAAAATGGTTGAAGTTTGGCGTGCCATCAAAGAAGGTGCTGATACTTATCTGCGCAAACAACTTAAGTCTATTTTACCGATGATTGCAGTTTTAACGATTTGCCTGTTCTTGTCTGTTTATATTGTTCCGGTTTCTGCCGAAGCAAAAATCAGATTTTCTGCATACAGCGACGAAACTGTAAAATTGATAATTGCTTTCGGGCGGGCCGGCAGTTTTATTTTGGGATCTTTATTCTCCCTACTCGTCGGACAAATCGGTATGCGTATTGCCGTTGCGGCCAATGTACGTGTTACGGCCGCTTCCAAACGTTCTTTCAGTGAATCATTAAAGATTGCCTATCGTGCCGGTACTTGTACAGGTATGCTTACGAATGGGCTCGGTTTGATGGGCGGTACCTTGATTTTCATTATCTTTGGTGTTGCCGCACCTG